>NZ_JANLOF010000001.1:0-61172 GCF_025466135.1 Pseudomonas sp. 14P_5.3_Bac1
CCCTTAATTTTGCTTTTCTATCAATTAGTTAGGATTGATTAAAAAACAACCGACATTGAGCCCTTCACACCCTCTATATAGAGGGAAACGCTCATATAACCCCCGCCTCCTTTAAAGCAGCCACACTCGCCGGCCCCAGCCCAAGCACACCTTGCAGCACCTGAACCGTGTGCTCTCCCAATAGAGGAGGCGCGCTACGGTACTCCACCGGCGTCTTGGAAAGCCTTATCGGATTCGCTACCTGAGGCACCATCCCCGCCAACGCATGCGGCAATGCCATCGCCAACCCCCGCGCCTTGACCTGTGGGTCGGCGAACACCTGTGCCAAGTCATTGATAGGCCCGCACGGCACACCCACTCGCTCCAGCTGCGATACCCACTCAGCGGTGGTCTTGAAGACGGTAGCCTGGCGAATCAACGGAATCAGCTCCGCGCGATTAGCCACCCGCAGCTTATTAGTAGCAAAGCGCGGATCCTCTGCCCATTGAGGCTGCCCCGCCACCTCAGCGAACTTGCGAAACTGCCCGTCGTTACCCACCGTGAGGATGAAGTCACCATCAGCCGTGGGAAAATCCTGATAAGGCACGATATTGGGGTGAGCATTGCCCAAACGCTTTGGCGAAACACCCGTCGTGAGGTAATTCATCGCCTGATTAGCCAGGCACGCCACCTGCACATCCAGCAACGCCATATCAATGTGCTGCCCGCCACCGTCATGATCGCGATGGGCCAGCGCTGCGAGAATGGCCACCGTCGAGTAGAGCCCGGTCAGGATGTCGGTCAATGCCACGCCCACCTTCACAGGCCCAGCCCCTTCATCACCCTCTGGCCGACCGGTCAGGCTCATAAGGCCACCCAGCCCCTGGATCATGAAGTCATAACCCGCGCGTGTCGCATAAGGCCCCGTCTGACCAAAGCCCGTGATCGAGCAATAGATCAACTCGGGATTGATCTCCTTCAGCGATTCATAGTCCAGCCCATATGCCGCCAGGCCGCCCACCTTGAAGTTCTCGATCAGGATGTCGGACTTGGCCGCCAGGTCACGCACCAGCTTCTGCCCCTCCGGCCGCGTGAAGTCGATAGTCACCGACTCCTTGTTACGGTTGGCCGACAAGTAATACGCCGCTTCACTGGTGTTCTCGCCAAATGCATCCTTAAGAAAGGGCGGCCCCCATGCACGCGTGTCGTCGCCATTACCAGGCCGCTCGACCTTGATCACTTCAGCCCCAAGGTCCGCAAGGATCTGCCCGGACCAGGGGCCCGCCAGCACTCGCGATAAATCCAGTACACGCAGATGTGAAAGCGCGCCCATACCGTGCTCCTATTAATAGAACGCCTGAAGACCGGTTTGCGCACGCCCAAGAATCAGGGCATGCACGTCGTGCGTTCCTTCATAGGTGTTGACCACCTCCAGGTTGACCAGGTGGCGCGCCACCCCAAACTCATCGGAAATACCGTTGCCACCCAACATGTCACGCGCCATACGGGCGATATCCAGGGACTTGCCGCACGAGTTGCGCTTCATGATCGAAGTGATCTCAACCGCCGCCGTTCCTTCATCCTTCATGCGCCCCAGACGCAGGCACCCTTGCAGCGCCAGCGTGATCTCGGTCTGCATATCGGCCAGCTTCTTCTGGATCAATTGGGTTGCCGCCAATGGACGCCCGAACTGATGACGATCCAGGGTGTACTGGCGAGCGGTATGCCAGCAGAACTCGGCGGCACCCAGCGCGCCCCAGGAGATGCCGTAGCGCGCCGAGTTAAGGCAGGTGAAAGGCCCTTTCAAACCACGCACATCCGGGAAAATGTTTTCTTCCGGCACAAAGACGTTATCCATGACAATTTCACCGGTAATGGAAGCCCGCAGGCCGACCTTGCCGTGAATCGCCGGAGCGCTCAGACCTTTCCAACCCTTCTCAAGGACAAAACCGCGGATATCCCCGGCATCGTCCTTGCCCCACACCACAAACACATCGGCGATCGGGCTATTGGTGATCCACATCTTGGCGCCAGTCAGGCTATAGCCGCCGTCTACCTTGCGCGCCCGCGTAATCATCGCACCCGGGTCAGAACCATGGTTAGGCTCGGTCAGGCCGAAGCAGCCGATCCATTCCCCGGATGCCAACTTCGGCAGGTACTTCTGCTTCTGCGCCTCGGTACCAAATTCGTTGATGGGCACCATGACCAGTGACGACTGCACACTCATCATCGAGCGATAGCCAGAGTCGACACGCTCGACCTCACGGGCGATCAGCCCATAACTGACGTAATTCAAGCCACTGCCACCGTACTGCTCAGGGATCATCGCGCCGAGCAGGCCGGTTTCGCCCATCTCGCGAAAAATCGCGGGGTCGGTCTTTTCATGGCGGAAGGCTTCGAGCACACGCGGCGCCAGCTTGTCCTGGGCGAACTGCTCAGCACTGTCACGCACCATGCGCTCCTCTTCGGTGAGCTGTTGATCCAGCAGCAGCGGATCGATCCAGTTGAAGCTTGCCTTACCAGCCATGAATAAGCCCTCGCGGAAAAAATCAGAAGTCGTGGGTGCAGCCTAGGCTGGGCAGACGCAGAGGGCAAACGAGGTTTCTGCATAGGGTTGTGCTAATTTCTCACTCCGAAACGACTGAGAAGGGCGCAGACGCGCTTTATAAGTGAGTACTCCGTACATGCGCAGAAAAATTCCCAGTACGACTGCTCTGGTCAGCTTTGAGGCTGCGGCCCGCCACGAGAGCTTTACCAAGGCGGCGCACGAGCTTTCCATCACCCAAGGCGCCATCTGTCGACAGATCGCCAGCCTTGAAGAGTTTTTGAGTGTCGAGCTATTTCGGCGCTCAAGGCGCGGGGTAAAACTGACGGAAGCGGGCCTGTCCTATAGCCGGCGCGTCGCCATGCAACTGGACGCCGTAGAGCGCGACACCTTGTCAGTAATGGGACAGCAGGGCGCCAACGTCATTGAATTGGCCGTGGTGCCAACCTTCGGTACCCAATGGTTGATCCCTCGCCTCAAAGATTTTCAACGACACCACCCAGAGGTGACCGTCAATCTCACCAACCGGACGCGCCCCTTTCTATTTGCCGATACCGAATTCGATGCGGCGATCTACTTCGGCGATGCCGACTGGTCCGGCACCGAGTCTCACCGTCTGATGGGGGAAAATCCGCTCCCGGTGTGCAGCCCGCGCTTGTTGGGTGACCGTGACCACTTCAGCCCTCAGCAGATCGCGCAATTGCCGCTACTGCAGCAAACCACTCGGCCATACGCCTGGCGCCAATGGTTCAGCGCGCAACAACTGAACATACCCCGTGACATGACAGGCCCTCGTTACGAGCTATTCTCGATGTTGTCTCAAGCCGCCATGCATGACATGGGCATTGCGCTGATTCCGCCATTCCTTATCCAGCGCGAGCTTGAGGAGAAGCAATTAGTGATCGCAAGCCCCGAAGCCCTCAGCAGTTCGAAGGCGTACTACCTGATGATTCCCGAACGAAAAGTCGAATCCGCCTCACTGCACGCCTTCAGAGACTGGTTAATTGATCAATCACAGCGTTATAGCCCCAATGTTTAAAGGTCCTACGCTAGTTACTGACCCTGTAGTCAAGATATTTCAAATCCTACAGATGTACGGATATGTCGCATTTACGCAGACTGTACTTGCCAGCCAGAAATCAAGCTCAAAGCTATGATCCACATGGCTTGCAGCGACCATATGCGGCCAATGCCCGCCCATTCACAGCGACGATTGGAAAAAGTCTCAAAAAAGCCTGAACCCCTCTAAACACCTGTATTTAAAACGGTTATTAGGGTGCATTGCGACAATCAGTCACAGGGTGACTTGTAGTTAATTTTTCGTCACCCGTCATAATCCCTTGATGGCCGTAAAGTTCGCCTGCAAAATGCCGCGCCCCGCTGTCATTTCGGCGGGATCGTGCTGATCGGCCGCCCCAGTTGCGCCACTCGCGGTGCACTGGCCTTTTTACAAAAAGATCAAAAGCAAAAAGATCATGCAGGAGATTTGACGTGCACATTGGTGTTCCTCTCGAAACCCAGACCGGTGAAACGCGGGTGGCTGCCACCCCGGAAACCATCAAGAAGCTGATCGGCCAGGGCCATAAGGTCACTGTTCAAAGCGGTGCAGGCATTAAAGCCAGTGTCGTGGACAGCGCCTATGAAACGGCAGGCGCAACCATTGGCAGTGCCGAGGATGCGCTGGGTGCCGAGCTGATTCTCAAGGTGGTTGCCCCCAGCGACAACGAACTGGCGCTGATCAAAAGCGGCACCGTGTTGGTGGGCATGCTCAACCCGTTCAGCAACGAAACCATCGCCAAGCTTGCCGAGCGCGGCATTACGGCCTTCGCCCTTGAAGCTGCACCGCGCACCTCGCGGGCCCAGAGCCTTGACGTGCTGTCATCGCAAGCAAACATCGCCGGCTATAAGGCGGTATTGCTGGCAGCCCATCACTACCCACGCTTCATGCCAATGCTGATGACTGCCGCCGGCACCGTCAAAGCCGCGCGCGTGCTGATCCTCGGCGCCGGCGTTGCAGGCTTGCAGGCCATTGCCACGGCCAAACGCCTGGGTGCAGTGATCGAAGCGTCCGACGTGCGCCCGGCAGTAAAAGAGCAGATCGAATCCCTGGGTGCCAAGTTCGTCGACGTGCCCTACGAAACCGATGAAGAACGCGAATGCGCGGTCGGCGTCGGCGGTTATGCGCGCCCCATGCCTTCCAGCTGGATGCAACGCCAGGCCCTGGCCGTACACGAACGCGCCAAGCAAGCCGACATTGTTATCACCACCGCACTGATCCCGGGCCGCAAGGCACCGACGCTGTTGAGTGCTGAAACCGTCGCACAAATGAAACCCGGCTCTGTGGTCATCGACCTCGCCGCCGCCCAGGGCGGTAACTGCCCGCTGACGGTCGCCGATCAGGTGATCGTGGAAAACGGCGTGACCATCTGCGGCCCGACCAACCTGGCCGGCGCAGTCGCTGCTGATGCTTCCGCTCTGTATGCGCGCAACCTGCTGGACTTCCTGAAGCTGGTCTTCACCAAGGAAGGGCAGTTTGAAATCAACCTCGAAGACGACATCGTCGCCGCGTGCCTGATGTGCCGCGACGGCCAAGTCATCCGTAAAAACGCCTAAGCAGGGATTCAGACGATGGAAGAGCTTATCTCCCCCGGTATCTACAACCTGATCATCTTTGTGCTGGCGATTTACGTCGGTTACCACGTGGTTTGGAACGTCACACCCGCGCTGCACACGCCATTGATGGCCGTGACCAACGCGATCTCGGCGATTGTGATCGTCGGCGCCATGCTGGCGGCGGCCCTTACCGTTACACCCTTGGGCAAGACCATGGGCACTCTGGCCGTGGCTCTGGCGGCGGTCAACGTGTTCGGCGGCTTCCTGGTAACGCGCAGGATGCTCGAGATGTTCAAGAAAAAAGCCCCGAAAGTAAAAGAAGAGGCGCCGAAGTAATGAGCATGAATCTTGTAACGACGCTCTACCTGATCGCGTCGATCTGCTTTATCCAGGCCCTCAAAGGCTTGTCACACCCCACCACGTCGCGACGCGGCAACCTGTTCGGCATGCTCGGCATGGCGCTCGCGGTGCTTACCACCGTAGGCCTGATCTATAAGCTGGGCGCTGAGCTGGCCACTGCTGGCATTGGTTACGTGATTGTCGGCCTGTTGATCGGCGGCACCGCCGGTTCAATCATGGCCAAGCGCGTAGAAATGACCAAGATGCCCGAGCTGGTGGCATTCATGCACAGCATGATCGGCCTGGCCGCGGTGTTTATCGCCATCGCCGCCGTGGTCGAGCCGCAATCCCTGGGCATCGTCAAACACTTGGGCGACTCGATCCCTGCCGGTAACCGCCTGGAACTGTTCCTCGGCGCGGCCATCGGTGCCATCACCTTCTCCGGTTCGGTGATCGCGTTCGGCAAGCTGTCGGGCAAGTACAAGTTCCGCCTGTTCCAAGGCGCACCGGTACAGTTCGGCGGCCAGCACAAGCTGAACCTGGTGCTGGGCCTTGCAACCCTGGGTCTGGGCCTGGCGTTCATGTTCACTGGCAACCTCAGCGCCTTCGCATTGATGCTGGCCCTGGCGTTCGTGCTTGGCGTGCTGATCATCATCCCGATTGGCGGCGCCGACATGCCGGTCGTCGTGTCGATGCTCAACAGCTACTCCGGCTGGGCAGCGGCGGGTATTGGCTTCTCGCTGAACAACTCGATGCTGATCATCGCCGGCTCGCTGGTGGGCTCCAGCGGCGCGATCCTGTCGTACATCATGTGCAAGGCGATGAATCGCTCGTTCTTTAATGTACTGCTCGGCGGCTTTGGCAACACAGCCGATGCGGCGGGCCCTGCGGGCTCGAAAGAAGCGCGCCCGGTCAAATCCGGATCTGCCGACGACGCGACTTTCCTGCTGACCAACGCCGACACCGTGATCATCGTGCCGGGCTATGGCTTGGCGGTGGCACGTGCGCAACATGCGCTTAAAGAGCTGACCGAGAAGCTGACCCACCGCGGCGTGACCGTGAAGTATGCGATCCACCCGGTGGCTGGCCGTATGCCTGGTCATATGAACGTGCTGCTGGCCGAGGCCGAAGTGCCTTATGACCAGGTGTTCGAGATGGAAGACATCAACTCCGAGTTCGGCCAGGCCGACGTGGTGCTGGTGCTGGGCGCGAACGACGTGGTCAACCCGGCCGCCAAGAACGACCCTAATTCGCCGATCGCCGGCATGCCGATCCTTGAGGCGTTCAAGGCCAAGACCATCATCGTCAACAAGCGCTCGATGGCCAGCGGCTATGCGGGCCTGGACAACGAGTTGTTCTATCTGGACAAGACCATGATGGTTTTCGGTGACGCCAAGAAGGTCATCGAAGACATGGTCAAAGCCGTCGAATAACACTGCGCCAGCGCAATACCCGAAACCCTGGCCCGCAGTAGGCTGGGGTTTTTTATTGCTGGATTAAAACCGACCAAAGGCTCTAAATCGCCGCCTGGCATTCGACCATGGTAGCGGGCCGAAATTTTTTGAAATCACTACACTGCCCACCTTGCTTCCGTAGCCTGAGATAAGAATTCATGTACCGTGATCGTATCCGCTTGCCTTCGTTGTTGAACAAGGTCATGAGCGCGGCAGACGCCGCCGCACTGATCGAGGACGGCATGACCGTCGGCATGAGCGGCTTCACCCGCGCCGGTGAAGCCAAGGCCGTCCCTCACGCCCTGGCCGAACGCGCCAAGACTTCGCCGCTGAAAATCACCTTGATGACCGGCGCCAGCCTGGGCAATGACCTGGACAAGCAACTGACAGAAGCAGGCGTGCTGTCCCGACGCATGCCATTTCAGGTCGACAGCACCCTGCGCAAGGCGATCAATGCCGGCGAGGTGATGTTCATCGACCAGCATTTGTCCGAAACCGTCGAACAACTGCGCAACAACCAGCTCAAGCTGCCGGATATTGCCGTGATCGAAGCCGTCGCGATCACCGAGCAAGGCCATATTGTGCCGACCACCTCTGTGGGTAACTCGGCGAGCTTTGCGATTTTCGCCAAGCACGTGATCGTAGAGATCAACCTGGCGCACAACCCGAACCTGGAAGGGTTGCACGACATCTATATTCCCACCTACCGGCCGACGCGCACGCCGATCCCGCTGGTCAAGGTCGACGACCGCATCGGTAGCACTGCAATTCCGATCCCGCCGGAAAAGATTGTCGCCATCGTAATCACCAACCAGTCTGATTCCGCATCCACTGTGACGCCGCCGGACGCCGATACCCAAGGCATCGCCAATCACCTGATCAATTTCCTCAAGCAGGAAGTGGACGCCGGTCGCATGACCAACAAGCTCGGCCCGTTGCAGGCCGGGATTGGCAACATCGCCAACGCCGTGATGTGCGGTTTGATCGAATCGCCGTTCGAAGACCTGACGATGTATTCGGAAGTCCTGCAGGATTCGACCTTCGACCTGATCGATGCGGGCAAGCTGAGTTTCGCCTCCGGCAGCTCGATTACCTTGTCGGAACGGCGCAACACCGACGTGTTCGGCAACCTGGAGCACTACAAGGACAAGCTGGTGCTGCGCCCACAGGAAATCTCCAACCACCCTGAGGTGGTGCGGCGCCTGGGTATTATCGGCATCAATACCGCGCTGGAATTCGACATCTACGGCAACGTCAATTCCACCCATGTATGTGGCACGCGGATGATGAACGGTATTGGCGGCTCCGGGGACTTCGCGCGCAATGCGCACCTGGCCATCTTCGTGACCAAGTCGATCGCCAAGGGCGGCGCCATTTCCAGCGTCGTGCCGATGGTCAGCCATGTGGACCACACTGAGCATGATGTCGACATTCTGGTCACCGAAGTGGGCCTTGCCGACTTGCGCGGTCTGGCGCCACGGGAACGGGCTCGGGTAATCATCGACAACTGTGTGCACCCGGCGTACCGCGATGCGCTGAACAGCTACTTCAATGCGGCCTGTGCTATCGGCGGGCATACCCCGCATATCCTGCGCGAGGCACTGAGCTGGCACATTAACCTGGAAGAAACCGGGCACATGCTCAAGGCGTGATTGATACAGATTCGAGCTGATGCTCATACAGTTGCATCAGCTCGAATGCATCAGAATCAGATCTGCAAAAAACTGTACTGCTGTACCGGTCATTTCCCGCCGTATATTCCTACATACATCATCGAAATTGCCAATTTCGCACTGTTTCAGTGCGGACAGGTACAGTTGCCCCATTTCCGTACAGTACAGCGGGTATAAACAGTTAACTGGCCCTTCACAATACAGGTGAACTGTATCTACAGAGTCTTGCGTCGGAGGAGGATCATTGGCATCAGTTAAACCACTACCTAATCCCGCCACAAGCGGAAGGATGTCATCATGGAACGTACACTCAGTTCCGATCTGTTCTTCGAAGAAAAAGCTGTAAACACCCAGGCTTCCCTGCCTTTGCGCGTTCTCGCCAACCTGATGTTGTGGCAGCGCCGCATCTCCAGCCGCCATCAACTGGCTCGTCTGGATTCGCGTCTGCTGGCTGACGCCGGTATCAGCGAAGCTCAACGCTACGAAGAGCTGAGCAAGCCGTTCTGGCGCTAATTGGCGCCCGCTGGCCCTGACCCGCCGGGTCCACCGCCAGCATCCAGATTTGTCAAAGCAAAGCCCGCCCCGGGTAACCGGAGGCGGGCTTTGCTGTTTCTGGGATTCAGCTTTTAGATCGCAAACAGATGAGCTGCTTCGTAACCAGTACAGTTTAAAAAACACTACAGTTAAGCAGTACAATTTAGACTTGGTGTATCTGTATTGATGTCAGGGACACGCCCAACATGGAGTTCCACTACCTCATAAAAGGCCATCCCCATGCGAGCCTCGTCCAGTAAACAACTGATTATTCGCACCGCCAGTGCCCTGGCTCGATGGGCGAAACAGGCCCATGAGCGCCAACAACTGGCACAACTCGACGCTCGCGAGCTGTCCGACGCTGGCATCAGCCAGGGCGACCGAATCGCCGAGCTGTCCAAACCGTTCTGGCGCGACTAAAACGGTGGGGCTTTCCGAATAGATAAACGGCAGCTTAAGATCGCGTCATCACGTGGCGAACCTTGTAGAACCGACGTCTGATGCTCAATTGCAACAACGTCGGTTTCACAGTGGCCGCTTTGCGCCGCTTTATTTGTTCATCTACAGGAGTCATTCCATGTCCCGTCTTCGCCTGCTGAGTGCTGCAGCCCTGTTGGCCGTGGCTGCCAATGCCAACGCAAGCAGCCTTATCGTGACCACCGATTCGATCGTCGGCGCGCTGAAAGCCACCTCCGATGCCAGCTCGGATGCCACGTCCTCCCTGCGGGACAACAAGGTTGTCCAGGCCGCTCGCGATGACGCCGCCAGCTTTGTGGCCAGCGAAGGCGCCATCCGTGGCGTGAAGCTGGAGAGCGCCTTGGCCCAGATCCGCCAACAGGCCCCCCAACTGAATGCGGCGAGTGACACGCAGCTCGCTCAAGCGATCCTGGCTATCTGACGCAGATCGACAGAGAAGGGCGCCAGCTGCTACCTCATGTGTCAGCGCTGGCTCTCGCCCGGGCGTTGCGCTAGCCTTGGCGCTCGCTTTCAGTTGTCGAGTCTCATGGTTTTTTCATACCGCCTGTTGATCGTTCCCGTATTATTTTCCGTCTGCTGGTCACCCTTGGCTTCGGCCTTTGATGTGTCCACCCAGAGCACCGTCATCAGTGCGTACGCCACCAGCAAGGTGACGTCAGCGCCCTTTGACAGAAAGCTGGTAATGGCCGCCCAGGATGACGCTGCCGCTTTTATCGCCACTGACGGCCAATGGCGGGGCGCTCGTCTGGAATCCGCGCTGGATTATCTGCGCCGCACCCAGCCAAAACTTCATGCAAGCGACCTTGAACTGGCGCAAGCAATTCTCGTCCAATAATCATCTTTGTATTTTGGAGTTATTTCATGCGTAGCCCGCTGATCGCCGCCGCTCTCGGCCTGCTGTTGTTGGCCGATGTCGCCCACGCGCAAACCTTGAAGGCCACCAGTAACATCGTCGTGCGTGCCTCGGCCCGCACCATCGACTTCACCTCGGACACCACCACCTCCATACGCGACTCCAAAGTCGTGCGCGAAGCCCACGACGATGCCGCCAGTTTCGTCGCCACCAATGGCGAGATCCGTGGCGCCCAATTGGAAGCCGCCTTCGACACCCTGCGAACCCGCGTGCCGGAAGCTCGCGATGCCAGTGACCAGACGCTCGCCGAAGCCATCCTCGCTCTGTGAGGCGCCTGGTCGCCTGGCTATTGGCCGGGACTGTACTGCTCTGTGCAGGCGCAGCCCAGGCCAGCCTGCAACTGCGGCTCAAGACCGATGGCTTGAGCCCGGCCGAACAGCAGGCCAGCCAGGCATTGCTTGATGAAGCGATGCGCGCTTTACCGCCGCGCTTTGTCGAGCAACTGGACCGACGTATCGATGTCGGCTGGACCGACAAAATGCCTGAAAACGCCTATGGTCAGGCCTCGCTGGTGTCTGAGCTTGATCTGAATCAGAACCTGCTCGCCAGCCTGACCGACGGCAGCGCCGCCACCCAAAAAACCAATCGCCCACACGGCACTGTGCGCCGCGAAATGCTCGCCACCGTGCTGCATGAGCTGACCCACATCTATGACCGTGCGCGCCTGTGGTCCAAAGACGACCGCACGCTCATCCAGCGGTGCAGTCGCCAAAACAACATCACCGGCCTGATCGGCCTGCCCGATCAATGCCGTGGCCAGAATGATCGCCGCTTTACCTTGAGTGACGACCCGCGCTTGCTGGACCTCGCCGGCTGGCCGCAATACGTGGGCCGTCGCGGCGAACGTGAACAACACAACCACCAGGTTGCCCGTAGCCCGGACATCTACGAAACCACCAGCCCGCTGGAGTTCGTGGCAGTCAACATGGAGTACTTCCTCCTCGACCCGAGCTACGCCTGCCGTCGCCCCGCGCTGTTTCGCTACTACAAGGAACACTTCGGCTGGGCGCCGCCTGCGCAAGACACCTGCGCCAAAACCTACGCATTCCTGAACGCAGGCAACGATTTCGCCAAGACGCCTCTGGGCCAGATCGATCCGGAGCGCGTGTACGAAATCGACTACCTGCTGGCCGAAGCCAACCAGAACCTGGTCAGCCGCTGGGGCCATAGCATGTTGCGCCTGGTGATTTGCGCGCCCGGTCGCCCGCGCGGCCCGGATTGCCGCCTGGACCTGGACCAACACCTGGTCCTGTCCTACCGCGCCTTTGTCGGTGACGTACAGCTGTCGAGCTGGGATGGCCTGGTGGGCAAATACCCGTCACGCCTGTTCGTGCTGCCACTGGCCCAGGTCATCGACGAATACACCAAGACCGAGCTGCGCGGGCTGGCCTCCGTACCGCTGAAACTCACCCGCCAAGAGATCAACGACACCGTCGAGCATGCCGCCGAAATGCATTGGAGCTACGACGGCAACTACTTCTTCATCTCCAACAACTGCGCGGTCGAAAGCCTGAAACTCCTGCGCAGTGGCAGCGCCAACCCACAGCTGACCGGGCTGGACAACATCACCCCCAACGGTCTGCTGGAAGTGCTCAGTGCACGCGGCCTGGCCGACACCAGCGTCCTCAAGGATAAACGCGAGGCATTGCGCCGGGGTTATCACTTCGACTCGTTCCGCGAGCGTTACCAGGCGATGTTCGATGTCCTGCGCAAACACTTGCCGATCAAGCAGACCGAGGTCGAAGACTGGCTGTCGCTCAGCGCAGAAGAGCGCCGCCAATGGTTCAGCCAGGCCGACCTGCGCACCAGCGCCGCGCTGTTGCTGCTGGAACAGGCCAGCTATCGCAAACAGCTGATGCTGGCCCAGGATGAAGTCAAACAACGCTACCTCGGTGCCCGCGAGCTGAAAAACGGCGGCATGGAAAAAGCCAACAACACACTGCAACAGATCCTCGCCAACAGCGGCTTCCTCAGCCGCCCGGCGGAACTACTGGGCAGTAGTGGCTACGGCCTGCCACAACCTTCGGAATCCAAACGCCTGGAATCGGAAAGCGCCGAGCGCCAGAAGCAGCTGCAATCTTTGACCGGCGATCTGGATAAAGAGGTGAGGGTGCTGCTCGAGCCTTCCCGCGCCGCCGAAATTGCCGCGTGTGAAGCCAATCTCAAACAGGTGGGCGAGCACCTGCGCGCGCTGCACAAAGCGGCGGGCGGCCTTGAGCTTCCATAATTCGCCCGACACAAGCTGACTCGCCCTACAGAAGAAACAGAAAAACCTCTCATCACCTGATTACACAGCGAAAGCTGGCTGAAAGCTTCCACGTCTAGGATCGCCCCCACTGTCGGCAACAGACCGGCTGTTAACAACAACAATGGTGATTCCCGATGTCCGCTCGTCCTTGCCCTTTCGCTCCAACTCCACCCGTACGCCACGTGCCTTTCGTACTGCGCTGACCCCAAACCGGTTCGCCATTCCCTAGCCGCGCTACGCCTGGAGTATTCCTATGCTGACTTTCCTTGGCTTTGCCATGGTCATCACGTTCATGTTCCTGATCATGACCAAGCGCCTTTCCGCGCTGATTGCCTTGATCATCGTGCCCATCCTGTTCGCCCTGTTTGGTGGCTTTGCACCCGAGATCGGGCCGATGATGCTTGCGGGCATCACCAAGCTTGCGCCGACCGGCGTGATGCTGATGTTCGCCATTCTCTACTTTGCCCTGATGATCGACTCCGGCCTGTTCGACCCGGCCGTGCGCAAGATCCTCAAGATGGTCAAGGGCGACCCGCTGAAAGTGTCGGTCGGTACCGCCGTGCTGGCACTGGTGGTGTCTCTCGACGGTGACGGCGCTACCACCTACATGATCTGCGTCGCCGCCATGCTGCCGCTGTACCAGCGCATCGGCATGAGCCCACGGATCATGGCCGGCCTGATCATCCTCGCCGGTGGCGTGATGAACATGACGCCATGGGGCGGCCCGACCGCCCGCGCCGCCAGTGCGCTGCACGTAGACCCTTCGGATATTTTCGTACCGATGATCCCGGCCATGGCCGCCGGCGTCGTAGCAATCCTGGCGATTGCTTATATGTACGGCAAACGCGAACGAGCGCGCCTGGGCGAACTGCACCTGCAGGGTGACGAGATCGACCACAGCGAGATCAGCGTGTCGCAGTTCCCGGATGCTCGCCGTCCGAAGCTGATCTGGTTCAACGGCGCCCTGACCTTTGCCCTGATGTGCACCCTGATCGCCGGCTTGTTGCCGCTGCCAGTGCTGTTCATGGTGGCGTTCAGCATCGCGATGATCGTCAACTACCCGTGTCTGCAACAGCAGAAGGACCGCGTCGCTGCCCACGCAGGCAGCGTACTGGCGGTGGTGGGGCTGATCTTCGCCGCCGGTATTTTCACCGGCATCCTGTCGGGCACCGGCATGGTCGACGCCATGTCCAAAAGCCTGCTGGCGGTCATCCCTGAAGCCATGGGCCCTTACCTGGCGGTGATCACCGCGCTGGTGAGCATGCCGTTTACTTTCTTCATGTCCAACGACGCGTTTTACTACGGCGTACTGCCGGTACTCGCCGAAGCCGCCAGCCACTATGGCATCACCGCCGTGGAAATGGCCCGCGCGTCTATCGTCGGCCAACCCGTGCATTTGCTCAGCCCGCTAGTCCCTTCGACCTACCTGCTGGTGGCCCTGGCCGGTATCGAATTTGGCGATCACCAACGCTTTACCCTCAAGTGGGCAGTGCTGGTGTGCCTGTGCATAATGTTCGCCGCTTTGCTGATGGGGATTTTTCCGCTGTTCAGCACTCTATAATCGTACCCACTCACCCGCGCGGCGCTGCAGCTTGCGCGGTTTAACATTTGCTCAAAGGAATACACATGGAATGGCTGACCAATCCGGAAATCTGGATTGCCTTCTTCACCCTGACGGCCCTCGAGATCGTCCTGGGCATCGATAACATCATCATGATTTCGATCCTGGTCAGCCGCATGCCCAAGCATATGCAGGCGCGCACCCGGATCTTCGGCCTGGCCCTGGCCATGGTCACGCGAATCCTGTTGCTGCTGTCGATCACCTGGGTCATGCAACTGACCGCCGACCTGTTCGTGGTCTTCGGCCAAGGCATTTCCGGCCGCGACCTGATCCTGTTCTTCGGTGGCCTGTTCCTGCTGTGGAAAAGCTCCCAGGAGATGTACCACGCACTGGAAGGCGAAGACGAAACCCACGATGAGCCGAAAGGCGCCGGCGGCAAGTTCATCTACACCATCATTCAGATCGCCATCATCGACATCGTGTTCTCGCTGGACTCGGTGATCACTGCGGTCGGCATGGTTTCTCACGTGCCGGTGATGGTGGCGGCGATCGTGGTGGCCGTTCTGGTGATGATGCTGGCTGCCGGCACCATCAGCGAATTCATCGACAAGCACCCGTCGCTGAAGATGCTCGCGCTGTCGTTCCTGCTGGTGGTGGGTACGGTGCTGATTGCCGAATCCTTCGACGTGCACGTGCCAAAGGGCTACGTCTACTTCGCCATGGCGTTCTCGCTGGCGGTGGAGGCGATCAATATCAAGATGCGCACCGCTATCGCGAAAAAGAAGAAACAGCAGGATCCAGTGAAACTGCGCAAGGACATTCCGGGTCAATAACACTGACCCGCTGCTGAAAAAGGGGCTTTCGAGCCCCTTTTTTTCATCTGCAAAAAACTGATTTCATGACAGTTTTATTTCAAACACGACTTTAGCTATGCGATGCTGGCGCGCAGCCCATTCGCCAACTACAGCTTAAGTAGACGTAGAGCGGCACGCGGCAATTCTTATTTGCTCTTTTTGAGCTAACCCACACGGGGGGCCGAGCATGCTGACCTTGCTCAATCTGCTTTCCGCCGTGACCCTGCTTATCTGGGGCACGCATATCGTCCGTACCGGCATCTTGCGGGTCTACGGCTCCAACTTGCGCCAAGTCATCGGGCAGAACATGTCAAAGCGCTGGCTGGCGTTTGTCGCCGGTATCCTGGTGACGGCCATGGTGCAAAGCAGTAACGCCACGGCGATGCTGGTGACATCCTTTGTCGGCCAGGGCCTGATGGGGCTCACGCCTGCCTTGGCGACCATGCTCGGTGCCGACGTCGGTACAGCGTTGATGGCGCGCGTGCTGACCTTTGACTTGTCCTGGCTGTCGCCGCTACTGATTTTTCTCGGGGTGATTTTCTTCCTGTCGCGCAAACAGACGCGAGCAGGGCAGATGGGACGCGTCGGCATCGGCCTGGGCCTGATCATTCTGGCACTGCAACTGATTGTCGAAGCCGCTGGGCCCATCACCCACGCCCAAGGCGTCAAAGTGCTGTTTGCCTCGCTGACCGGCGACATCCTGCTGGATGCCTTGGTCGGTGCATTGTTCGCGATGATTTCCTACTCCAGCCTGGCTGCCGTACTGCTCACGGCAACCCTGGCCGGGGCGGGCGTGATCGGCCTGCACGTGGCCATCGGCCTGGTGATCGGCGCCAACATCGGCAGTGGCGTGCTGGCGTTTCTGAGTACCAGCATGCAGAACGCGGCCGGTCGACAAGTGGCACTGGGCAGCCTGCTGTACAAACTGATCGGCTTGCTGCTGATCATTCCGGTGCTCGACCCGCTCGTAGGCTGGATGGACGGCCTAGACTACAGCGCCCAAGGCATGGTCATTACCTTCCACCTGCTCTACAACGTCAGCCGCTGCCTCATCCTGCTGCCGACGATCGGCCCAATGGCGCGCCTGTGCGCCTGGTTGCTGCCCGAACAAGCCGAGACCAACGGCAAAGCCAAACCGCGCCACCTCGACCTTGCCGCGCTCGACACCCCAAGCCTGGCATTGGCCAACGCCGCGCGCGAAACCCTGCGCCTGGGCGACCTGATCGACAACATGCTCACCGCAATGCTCGAAGTGTTGCGCGGCAAGCAAACCGCCATCACTCAGGAAATGCGCAGCCTCAGTGACGACGTTGAAGCCCTGTACAGCGCGATCAAGCTTTACCTGGCGCAAATGCCGCGTGAAGACCTCAGCGAACAGGACAGCCGTCGTTGGGCCGAGATCATCGAGCTGTCGATCAACCTGAAACTGGCTGGCGACCTGATCGAGCGCATGCTGCGCAAAGTCCAGCAGCAGAAAACCTCGCAACGCCGACAGTTCTCCGAAGTAGGCCTGGAGGAGTTGGCCGGCCTGCACACCCAGCTGATTGCCAACCTGCGTCTGGGCCTGTCGGTATTCCTCAGTGCCGACCCGGAAAGCGCCCGCCAACTGCTGCGCGAGAAGCGCCGCTTCCGTGCTCAGGAACGCCGCCTGGCCCACGCCCACGTCAGCCGTCTGCAACGCAAGATCGTACAGAGCCTGGAAACCAGTTCCCTGCACCTGGAGCTGATTGCCGACATGAAACGCCTCAACTCGCTGTTCTGCAGCAGCGCCTACGTCGTGCTCGAAACGTCCGACACCGGCGCGCTCTCGGCCGAAGATATCGCCGACATCACCCATTCACCCTGAACGTACGACGGTGAGTGAAGTCAGTTAACAGTGGACCTCACTCGCCAGGAAGCTGTTATGCGTCGCCTGTTATTCGCCTGCCTGCTCATGGGCTCGGCACATACCTTTGCCTTTGACCGCCTGCAAGTCGAGGGCTACACCTTGCCCAACGGCCTGCAGCTGCTGCTCAAACCGGGCACCGAGCGCGGGCACGTGGCTATCCGCCTGGTGGTAGGCGTAGGCCTGGATGACTTCCCTTGTGAAGAAAAAGAGCTGCCGCATCTGCTCGAACACTTGTTGTTCAGTGGCATCGACGGCGGCGGCGAAGGCGACCTCGAAGAACGCATGCAGGCCTTGGGCGGCGACTGGAACGCCTACACCAGTAACGCCGACACCACTTTCGTGATTGAAGCGCCCGCGCAAAACCAGCGCAAAGTGCTGGATTTGCTGTTGGCCATCATCACTCGCACAGAACTGACCGACGCCAACATCTCTGCGGCCAAGCGCGTGGTCGAACGCGAAGACGGCGGGCATTACTCGCATCTGCAACGCCTGCTCGACCGCCAGGACCTTGGCCACACCGCCAGCAACCAATTGGCCGTTGAGCTGGGGCTCAAGTGCGCTGAACGCGCCGAGGTCGACCACTTGACCCGCGATCAATTGCAAGCGCTGCGCAAAAACTGGTACGCGCCCAACAACATGACCCTGATCATCGTCGGCGACCTCGACAAGCTGCTGCCAGCCTATCTGGAACGTACTTACGGCCAACTTGACCCAATCAAGCCGAGCGAGCATTTGCCGCTTCCGGAAATTCAACACGCCGCCGCCAACCATCGCGACCTGATACACGGCTGGATCGGTGACAGCGCCAAACTGCACTGGCTGTTCCCGGAACCGGTACTCGACGACCAGCATGATGAAACCTACGACCTGCTCAAGGACTACCTCGACTGGGCGCTGTACCGCGAACTGCGCCTCAAGCACGGTTTGTCCTACGGCCCGTGGAGCGAGCGTGAAGTGCTCGGCGGCGTCGGTTTCCTGAGCCTGAATGCCGACCTTGAGCGTGAAAACCTGCCGCAGGCCGAACAGGTGCTGCAAGCGCTCAAGGCGCAACTGCTCAAGGACGGCCTCGACGCGGCCACCTTCTCCCGCCTGCAGCAAGCTGCTATCGCGCGCCAGGCGTGGGCCGTGCAGGGCAACAGTGCGCTGGCCGATTACTACTGGAGTGCATCCGGCGACTACGCCGACGGCCACTTCAGCGACCCGGTCAAACGCATCAAGGCCGTCAACCTGAAACAGGCCAACCAGGCCATGCGCCAAGTGTTTGACCAGGCGGGCTATTGGCGTATCGAAAAACCGCTGTTGAGCTACGACAGCCTGACCTGGATCGGCGCGGGCGTGCTCGGGCTGATCGCCATTGTGTTGGGCGGCCTGCGGCTTTATCGCAAACGGATCGCGTAATGAGGCACCGAACACAGGACTAAGACGTTATTCTGTCCGGGTTTTTTCCTACACACATTGTGGATCGCTCATGCCAAAGCTGCCGCCCCTTATCCAGCGCATTCTCGTCCTGATCAAGCGCTACCCTGGGGTCATCGCACTCGGCGGCTTTATCTCGGGTGTGTGCAGCTTCATGCTGGTGGATCGCCAGCAGGGCATGGCCAGCTGGATCGCCGTGATCATGCTGGTGAGCTGGCTGTGGCTGATGCTGGAAAACAGCTTCACCCAGCTGTTCGCCAAGGTCTTCAAGCGCGAAATCCCCGAACCCCTGCTGCGCTACGCCACCCAGATGATCCACCAGGAAAGTCTGTTTTTTGTGTTGCCCTTCTTTTTCGTCACCACCACCTGGAACAGCGGCCAGTCGGTTTTCACCGGCCTGCTCGGCGCGGCGGCACTGGTGTCGATCACCGACCCGCTGTACTACAAGTGGCTGGCGCCGAAACGCTCACTGTTCCTGGCGCTGCACACACTGACCTTGTTCGCCGCGCTGCTTACCGCGCTGCCGATCATCCTGCACCTGACCACCGCCGAAAGTTACAAATTGGCGCTGGGTGTGGCTATGGCGCTGTCGATCCCGAGCCTGGCGGTCAGCTTGCCGCTGCGCAGCTTCAAAGGTTGGGCGATGCTGCTGGGGGTGACGGCCGCCATTGGCTGCGCCGGCTGGTTCCTGCGCACGTGGGTGCCGCCGGCCACGCTGTGGATGACCGAAGTGGCGATCAGCACCCAACTGCAGGACCGTACGCCCGGTGACGACCTCAAGGAAGTCACCGCCGCCCAACTGCGCAGTGGCGGGCTGTACGCCTACACCGCGATCAACGCGCCGCGCGGGCTGGATGAGCGGATTTACCATGTGTGGAAATTCAACGGCAAAGAGGTTGACCGCATTGCCCTGGATATCCACGGCGGGCGCGACGAAGGCTACCGCGCCTGGACGCACAAGCAGAACTTCCCCGCCGACGCGGTAGGCCGCTGGCAAGTGCGGGTGCTGACGGAGGACGGCCAGGTCATTGGCGTGCTGCGATTCAAAGTCACTGACACAGCACAAACGGACACGCCAAAGTAGGCCGTATCGTGCTATTACGTAGGAATTCTGGATAGCCAAACAAGCTCGGAGCTTATGACCACCAGTACCACGGCGGGCGCCGCCCATCTCGACACGACTACCGCTCCTCCGTTACTCAGGATTACGGGGGACTGGACGCTTGCCCACTACGCAAACCTCAAGAAGCTGTCGGACACACTCGACGGCCAATACGACGCCGGCGCACGCATCGACCTCAATGGCTTGGGCGCCCTGGATACCGCCGGCGCGTCGCTGCTGGTAGAGCTGCTGGGGCCGCACCGTATCGAGCAATCGGCCGAACAGACCGATTGCAGCCTGTCCGCCGCCGACCGCGCGCTGCTGAAAACCGTCTACCGCTCGCTGAATGATTTTTGTGTGCCGGACAAAGCCCCGGAAGAGGCCGCCGGCATCCAGGTGCTGGCGCGCATCGGCCGCGCGGTGGACACCGTGTGGCAAGACAGCAAGAAGCTGCTCGGCTTTATCGGCCTGATCCTGGAAACCTTCGCCCGCGGCATTTTGCGCCCCAAGCGCTGGCGCATTACGCCCATGGTCGCGCATATCGAACAGACCGGCCTCGACGCCGCCCCCATCGTGGCCTTGCTGACCTTCTTGGTCGGCGCAGTGGTGGCATTTCTCGGCGCTACGGTGCTCAAGAGTTTCGGCGCGACCATTTTTACCGTGGACTTGGTGGCGTTCTCTTTCCTGCGTGAATTTGGCGTGCTGCTCACTGCAATCCTGATCGCCGGCCGCACCGCCAGCGCCTTCACCGCGCAAATCGGCTCGATGAAGGCCAACGAAGAAATCGACGCCATCCGCACCCTGGGCCTGGACCCGATGGAGCTGCTGGTGCTGCCGCGCGTGATGGCGCTGTTGGTGTCGCTGCCGATGCTGACCTTTCTGGCGATGCTCTCGGGGATTGTCGGCGGCGGCGTGGTGTGTGCGGTGGCACTGGATATTTCACCGGCGATGTTTCTCTCGCTGCTGCAATCGGACATCGGTGTACAACATTTTCTGGTGGGCATGGTGAAAGCGCCGATCTTTGCCTTCCTGATCGCCGCGATTGGCTGCCTCGAAGGCTTCAAGGTCAGTGGCAGCGCCGAATCGGTCGGCGCCCACACCACCTCCAGCGTGGTGCAATCGATTTTTGTGGTGATCGTGCTGGACGCAGTTGCCGCGCTGTTCTTTATGGAGATGGGCTGGTGAGTCGTCTACACCGTGCGCCCACCGAGGCGGTGATCGAAGTGCGCGGCCTGTGCAACCGCTTTGGCAGCCAGAGCGTGCACGAGAACCTCAATCTGGATTTGTACAAGGGCGAGATCCTCGCGGTGGTGGGCGGTTCCGGCAGCGGCAAGTCGGTGTTGCTGCGCAGCATCGTCGGCCTGCGCCGCCCCAGCGAAGGCGAGGTGCGGGTGTTCGGCAAGAACCTGCCGAGCCTGCCGGAACAGCAACGCTCACTGGTGGAGCGACGCTTTGGCGTGCTGTTTCAGAAGGGCGCGCTGTTTTCCTCGCTGACCGTCACCGAAAACGTCGCCCTGCCGCTGATCGAGCACGCGGGCCTCAGCCGCGCCGACGCCGAGCACCTGGCCGCGGTCAAGCTTGCCCTGGCGGGGTTGCCGCTGTCGGCGGCCGACAAGTACCCGGCGTCACTCTCCGGCGGCATGATCAAGCGTGCGGCTCTGGCCCGAGCCTTGGCGCTGGACCCGGACATCCTGTTTCTCGACGAACCCACCGCCGGCCTCGACCCGATTGGCGCGGCGCAATTCGACCAACTGATCCTGACCTTGCGCGATGCGCTGGGGCTGAGCGTGTTCCTGGTCACCCACGACCTCGACACGCTGTACACCATCACCGACCGTGTGGCGGTGCTGGCGCAGAAGAAAGTGCTGGTGGCCGATGCCATTGATGTCGTCTCGGAAACGAACGACCCCTGGATTCACGAATATTTCCACGGCCCCCGCGGCCGCGCGGCATTGGATGCCGCTCAATCGCTCAACGAGGTATGACATGGAAACCCGAGCCCATCATGTGATGATCGGTCTGTTCAGCGTAATCGTTGTGGTCGGCGCGATGCTGTTTGGCCTGTGGCTGGCCAAGTCCAGCGTCGACAGCGCCTTCCAGGATTACGAAGTGGTGTTCAACGAGGCGGTCAGCGGCCTGTCGCAAGGCAGCTCGGTGCAGTACAGCGGGATCAAGGTGGGCGACGTCACCAGCCTGCGCCTGGACCCCAACGACCCGCGCCGCGTACTGGCACGTATCCGCCTGGCCGGGCAGACGCCGATCAAGGAAGACACGCAGGCCAAGCTGGCCCTGACCGGCATCACCGGCACCTCGATCATCCAGCTCAGCGGTGGCACACCGCAAAGCCCGGAACTCAAGGGTAAGGACGGCAACCTGCCGGAAATCATCGCCTCGCCATCGCCAATCGCGCGCCTGCTCAATAACAGCAACGACCTGATGACCAGCATCAACCTGCTGCTGCACAACGCCAACCACATGTTCTCCCGGGAGAACGTCGAGCGCCTGAGCAACACCCTGGACAACCTGCAACAAACCACTGGCGCCATCGCCGAGCAACGCGGTGACATCAAGGTGGTGATGCAGCAATTGATGCAGGTGAGCAAACAGGCGACGGCCGCCCTGGAGCAAACCACCGTGCTGATGCGCAACGCCAACGGCCTGCTGAACGATCAAGGCAAGCAAGCCTTCGGCAGTGCCGAGCAGGCAATGAGATCGCTCGAACAAAGCACCGCAACCATCAACACCTTGCTGACCAATAACAAGGACTCGGTGAACAGCGGCATGCAGGGCCTCAATGAACTGGCGCCGGCCGTGCGCGAACTGCGCGAAACCCTGGGCTCGCTGCGCGCCATCTCCCGCCGCCTGGAAGCCAACCCCAGCGGCTACCTGCTGGGCAGCGACAAGAATAAGGAGTTCACGCCATGAAGCGCGCTTATCAGATGATCGCCCCTGTGGCCCTGGTGCTGGTCAGCGCCTGCTCGATCCTGCCCAAGCCCGACCCTTCGGACGTGTACCGCTTGGCTTCGGCCCAGACGACCACCCAAGGCGCGCCGGTGAGCTGGTCGCTGCGCGTGAGCAAGCCGCAGAGCAGCGAGTTTCTCGACAGCCCGCGCATTGCCGTGGTGCCCAACGGTGACCTGATCAGCAGCTATGCGAACTCACGCTGGAGCGACCCGACGCCCGTGTTGCTGCGCAACCGGTTCATGGACGGTTTCCAGCGCGATGGGCGGGTGACGCTGTTGAGTACCGACGAGACCAACTTGCAGGCCGATTACGAGCTGGGCGGGCAATTGCAGGCGTTTCAGAGCGAGTACCACGGCAGTGCTGTAGAGGTAGTCGTCCGCCTGGACGCAAGGCTGGTGCGGGGGAGTGATCAACGCATTATTGCCAGCCGGCGGTTTGAGGTGAAGCAGCCGGTGGGTGCCACCCAGGTGCCGGCGGTGGTGGCCGCGTTTGGGCAGGCGGGGGATCAGTTGAATAAGCAGGTGGTGGATTGGGTGGTACAGCAGGGCAATGCGGCACCGAAAGGCTAAGGGCCTCATCGCAGGCAAGCCAGCTCCCACATTTTTGAATGTATTTACACATCAACATGTGGGAGCTGGCTTGCCTGCGATAGCCATTTAAGCCTTAACCGAAGAACCAGTAGCACACCGAAATCGCCGCCACGACACCGGCAAACTCCGCCAGCAACGCACACCCCACCGCATGCCGCGCCCGCTGGATCCCCACCGAGCCGAAGTACACCGCCAACACGTAGAAGGTGGTTTCCGTACTGCCCTGAATCGTCGCCGCCACCAACGCCGGGAAGCTGTCTACGCCCTTGGTTTGCATGGTCTCGATCAGCAGCGCCCGCGCGGCACTGCCGGAGAAGGGCTTGACCATGGCGGTCGGCAACGCGTCGACAAAACGCGTGTCCAAACCCGTCCAGGCCACCAGGTGGCGAATGCCTTCAAGGCCAAAGTCCAAGGCTCCCGAGGCGCGTAACACGCCCACCGCGCACAGCATCGCCACCAGATACGGCAGCAGGTTCTTGGCAACGTCGAAACCCTCTTTGGCGCCTTCGACGAACGCCTCGTACACCTTGACCTTGCGCAGCGCACCGATCAGCAAAAACAGCATGATCAACCCGAACAGCGTCAGGTTGCCAAGGATCGATGACAAACCGGCCAGCGCCGTGGCGGACAAGGTCGCCAGCAACGCCATAAAGCCACCGAGGATCAATGCGCCGGGAATCAGGTAGGCCAGCACCACCGGATCCCACAGCCGCAGGCGCTGCATCACCGCCACCGACAATAGGCCGACCAGGGTCGAGGCGCTGGTTGCCAGCAGGATCGGCAGAAACACCAGCGTCGGGTCCGCTGCGCCTTGCTGGGCGCGGTACATGAAGATGGTCACCGGCAACAGCGTCAGCGACGACGCGTTAAGCACCAGGAACAGAATCTGCGCGTTACTGGCGGTGTTGGGGATCGGGTTGAGTTCCTGCAGCGCCTTCATGGCTTTCAGGCCAATCGGCGTGGCGGCGTTGTCCAGCCCAAGGCCATTGGCGGCGAAGTTGAGGGTGATCAAGCCGATAGCGGGGTGGCCGGCCGGCACTTCCGGCATCAGGCGGCGAAACAGCGGGCCAAGGGCCTTGGCCAACCAGTCGACGATCCCGGCTTTTTCGGCGATGCGCAAAAAGCCCAGCCATAAGGTCAGGGTGCCGAACAGCAGCACCATGACTTCCACCGACAATTTGGCCATGGCGAAAATACTTTCCACCATCGCCGCAAAAATCCCGGCATTACCGCCAATCAGCCATTGCGCCAGTGCTGACACCATTGCCACGACAAAGAAGCCAAGCCACAGGCCATTGAGCATCTGTTGAATCCCCCGAAAGATGGGGCGAATGATAGCGGGGCTGGCAGAAACGACAAACCCCGGAATTTTCCGGGGTTTGTGTTCACGCCGCGGGCTATCAGCCGCGAGTGGCTTGGGCGGTTGGCGATGCCTGTTTGCTGCGCCAGTGCGGCAGGGAGTTCCAGTAGCGCTCGCCTTTGGCGTCGTCGTACATGCCTTCCCAACGGGAGATGACCAATACGGCCAAGGCGTTGCCGATCACGTTGAGTGCGGTACGCGCCATGTCCATCACACGGTCGACACCGGCGATGAACGCCAGGCCTTCCAGCGGAATGCCCACGCTGCCCAGGGTAGCCAGCAATACGACGAAGGACACACCCGGTACGCCGGCGATGCCTTTGGAGGTCACCATCAAGGTCAGCACCAGCATCAGTTGCTGGCCGATCGACAGGTCAATGCCGTACAGCTGGGCGATGAAGATCGCCGCGATGCTCTGATACAGAGTCGAACCGTCGAGGTTGAACGAGTAGCCGGTCGGTACCACAAAGCTGCAGATGGCCTTCGGCGCGCCGTAGGCTTCCATCTTCTCGATGACGCGCGGCAGCACGGTTTCGGAACTGGCGGTGGAGTAGGCCAGCACCAGCTCATCCTTGAAGATGCGCATCAGCTTGATCACCGAGAAGCCGAACAGGCGAGCGATCAGGCCCAGCACCACAAAGGCGAAGAACAGGATGGCGACGTAAACCAGAATCACCAGCTTGGCCAGCGGCAGCAGCGAGGCGAAGCCGAAGTTGGCGACGGTCACCGCGATCAACGCGAATACGCCGATCGGGGCGTACTTCATGATCATGTGGGTAACTTTGAACATGCTCTCGGAAACGCCCTGGAACATAGTGACCAGAGGCTCACGCAGTTCCGGCTTGAGGCTCGACAGGCCGAGGCCGAACAGCACCGAGAAGAAGATGATCGGCAGCATGTCGCCACGGGCGACGGCAGCGAAGATGTTCGAGGGAATCAGGTTGAGGATGGTCTCGATGAACGCATGCTCATGCTGCACTTCAGCAGCGGTGGCGGTGTATTTGGAGATATCGACGGTACCCAGGGTACTCATGTCGATGCCAGCGCCTGGGTGGAACAGGTTGGCCAGCAACAGACCAACCACAATGGCGATGGTGGTGACCACTTCGAAGTAAAGGATGGTTTTGACGCCGATGCGACCGAGCTTCTTCGCGTCACCCACGCCGGCGATGCCGACGATCAGCGAGGAAATCACAATCGGGATCACGATCATCTTGATCAGGCGGATAAAGATATCGCCCGCCGGCTGCAACACATTGCTGATCCACCAGGCTTTTTCAGCACTGAAATGGTTGAGCACTGCACCGATTGCGATCCCCAGCACCAAACCGATGAGGATCTGCCAGGCGAGGCTTAGCTTTGCCTTCTTCATGTCATTACCCTTACTTCAAGTGGACTTAAGGCACATGCGCCATCTGGAACGCTCGGAAGCGAAAAAGTGTGTGCATCTGCCTCCGTAGAAGGTCACCGCAGCGTGGCCGAAATGGCTTACTGGCAGGCGAAAAAAGGCGCAACTATTCCCATGCAAGGGGGCGACGTCTAATGCCGTAAACGCCTACCCTATGCCGAATCGGCATGGCTTTTTTTGAAAATAGTTGTCTGAACGGTCAGTTCGATTCCGCCATTCCGTCCGGTGAATATGCCGTGAACCGGCCACGAGCGGCTCGCTCAGAGAGGTTGGACGTCTGTGAGTCATCGGCAAAAATGCCTGGAATTAGATGGGGTTGGCGTCCGAAGAGTCCTATAGCGCGAGCATAATTTTCTAGATAGAAGGTCGCACCGACACACAAAGTAACGCTTGGGAGGAGGCGAGATAGAAAATAGCGACTATGGGCGACATACAAGAGGATTAATGCGCGATAAGCCCGCCGCAAGTTCAGCAAGCTTGAGGACTTGTGAACTTGCGTCGCAGCTTTTCGCCTGACCCGGCCCTTGCGCAGGCACTCCCTGTACCCGTAGGTCACGCCGATCCGAATCGATCAGAGCAACCCGGCCCCCTGGTCATGCACCACCCTTGGCGACTGGTGCAGACAGAAAGAAGCAAAGGGCTTCTTTCTATGGACGCCGGCTCCGTTGACGACAGATGCGTCAGACGGAACCTAGTACCAAT
Organism: Pseudomonas sp. 14P_5.3_Bac1; assembly: GCF_025466135.1. Taxonomy (NCBI): domain Bacteria; kingdom Pseudomonadati; phylum Pseudomonadota; class Gammaproteobacteria; order Pseudomonadales; family Pseudomonadaceae; genus Pseudomonas; species Pseudomonas sp. 14P_5.3_Bac1. Next base: position 26,621 of record NZ_JANLOF010000001.1, read on the forward strand.
TCGGATCTTTCTTAAGCTGTTCCATCAGCAGTTGTTTCATGCCTTCGTTCGGCTTACCGATAAAACGGTAATCGGCGTGCCGCGTCGGGGATTTGTCTGCCGGCAAACCGGCCGGGACTTCCACCAACATGGCGTAGGCGTCTTCCTTGTCGTAGCTGAAGGCGACGATCAGGCGCTTGTTCAGGCAGGTGTCTGCAGTCTCGCAGAGTGGCCCGACCAGATACTTATCGCCATCTTCTTCCACGGCATTCATTTGTTCGGCCGTACCGGACAGGTTCATCACCCATTCCGGCAGGCGTTGTTCTTTCTTCACCACGCTTTGCCAGGTTTCGCGGTACTGCTTGTCCGCACTGAGCAATTCGTTAGCCCGGGATTGACCGTCATTGGCGGCCATCGCCAAGCCGCTACCGCCCAGAATCAGGGCGGCAGCACAGGCTTTGATAAACAAAGTGGTCATATTCAGCCTCGGCCGCGACGACCAAAGAAGAACGAAGCGATGAACATCACCAGAAAGACCACAAACAGAATTTTTGCGATACCCGTGGCGGTGCCCGCGATACCACCGAAGCCCAGGACTGCAGCCACAATGGCGATGATCAGAAATGTGATTGCCCAACTCAACATGGTGATTCTCCTTACGCTTTTATAGGGGTAACAGCGGTAGTGCCGTGCAGCCGCTCAACACAAGCGGCTTTTTGTTGCCTAGAACACCCAACGTTCTTGAGCAGGCAACTCGCCAAGAGTCGAATCCTGGTCTGCCACTCTCAATTGCGGGGCGGTAACGTCGGCAGCCACGCTGCTGACGGAACTGAAATGGTGCTGGGTCATCACCGGACGTTCAAATTGCAGGGTTTGCTGCTGACTCTGCTGCCAATGCTGGAATTGCTGGCCCGCAATCAACGTGACCATCAAGGCCAGGCTGGCAAACAGACCTTGCTGCAAGCGCAGTGGCGATACACGCAATTGGCTGAGGCTTTGGCGAGTCATGCTGCATTTCTCCCGCATTCTGATTATTCGGTCATGACACTGTTGAGAGGGATATTGCAGGGCGCGTGCCAGTTTTTTTACAAAATAAAACTCAATAAAATCAATTAGTTAATAATACATCCCGGATCGATAGCCCAGCATCCTGCACGATGCCCCTATCCAGGCCGTGCGAAATGCACGATGGTCAGTGGTCGGGTCAGGGGATCGAAAAGAGAAATAGCATTGCCGAAGTGGCTACGAGGCATGAAAAGGCCAGTAAATCGCGCGTTTGTAGGAGGTTGTGCAGATACCTGCGCGAAGACGGCTTTTATCGATCAGAATAAACCATGCAACTTGCCCGATTATTCCGGGACTAAACACCATCATTCATAGTTAAGGGGAGCGCGGGACAGATGGAATCAGCCAAGGAACTTCAAGGCCGCATTCTTTTAGTGGATGACGAATCCGCGATCCTTCGCACCTTCCGTTACTGCCTGGAAGATGAAGGCTACACCGTAGCCACCGCAAACAGCGCCGCGCAGGCGGATGCGCTGATGCAGCGCCAGGTGTTCGACCTGTGCTTCTTGGACCTGCGCCTGGGCGAGGACAATGGTCTGGACGTGTTGGCGCAGATGCGCATCCAGGCGCCATGGATGCGCGTGGTGATTGTGACCGCACACTCCGCCGTGGATACCGCAGTCGACGCGATCCAGGCTGGCGCCGCCGATTACTTGGTCAAGCCGTGCAGCCCAGACCAACTGCGCCTCGCTACCGCCAAGCAATTGGAAGTGCGCCAACTCTCCGCTCGCCTCGAAGCTCTGGAAGGCGAAGTTCGCCAGCCCAAGGACGGCCTCGACTCCCACAGCCCGGCCATGATGGTAGTGCTGGAAACCGCGCGCCAAGTCGCGGGCACCGACGCCAACATCTTGATCCTCGGCGAGTCAGGCACGGGCAAGGGTGAATTGGCGCGCGCCATTCACGGCTGGAGCAAGCGCTCGAAGAAGTCCTGCGTGACCATCAACTGCCCGTCACTGACGGCAGAGCTGATGGAAAGCGAACTGTTCGGTCACAGCCGTGGCGCCTTTACCGGCGCCAGCGAAAGCACCTTGGGCCGAGTCAACCAGGCGGATGGCGGCACGCTGTTTCTCGACGAGATCGGCGATTTTCCCCTCACCTTGCAACCAAAGTTGCTGCGCTTCATTCAGGACAAGGAATATGAACGCGTGGGCGACCCGGTCACCCGACGCGCTGATGTACGCATTCTCGCGGCGACCAACCTGAACCTGGAAGACATGGTGCGCGAAGGCCGCTTCCGTGAAGACTTGCTCTACCGCCTGAATGTCATCACCTTGCACTTGCCACCGTTGCGTGAGCGCAGTGAAGACATTCTGACCTTGGCCGACCGCTTCCTGGCGCGCTTCGTTAAGGAATATGCCCGACCGGCACGCGGCTTCAGCGATGAAGCGCGCGAAGCACTGCTCAATTACCGCTGGCCGGGGAATATCCGAGAACTGCGAAACGTTGTGGAGCGAGCCAGCATCATCTGCCCCCAGGAAAAGGTTGAAATCAGCCACCTCGGGATGGCCGAGCAGCCGACCAACAATGCGCCGCGCATCGGTGCGGCGCTGAGCCTGGATGAGCTGGAGAAGGCCCACATCGGCGCGGTACTCGCCACCAGTGACACGCTGGATCAGGCGGCCCGCACTCTCGGTATCGACGCGTCGACCCTGTACCGCAAACGTAAACAGTACAACCTGTGAGCTGTACCCTATGAAGCTAGCGATGAAACTGCGCACTCGTTTGTTCCTGAGTATCTCAGCGCTGATCACCGTCGCCCTGCTGGGACTGGTTCTGGGACTGGTCAGTGTCATGCAAATGGCCAAGAGCCAGGAGTCGCTGATCCGCAGCAACTTCATCACGCTGGACCTTGGCCTCAAGCTGCGTCAGACCTTGGGCGACCAGTTGATCCTGATGCTGCAGGAGCAACCGGACCCCGAGGTACTGAAAACCTCAAAAGAGCAGTATTTCGCCTTGCTGGATGAGGGCATCGCCCATGAACAGCAAGACGGCAAGCTCAGCGGGTTCAGCCAGGCACGCGTTGACTACCTGAACTTCCTCAAGGCATTTGATGAAGCCCAGCAAAGCTCACTGGCAAATAGCAAAAACCCGAAGCTGACCGAAACCTTTAACGCCTTGCGTAATGGCCTGATCGCCGAGCACAAGCACGCGCTGGATAATATCAACGAGAGTGAACACAAATCCCGCGACCGGGCGCTGTTGATTGCCGGTCTTCTGGGCCTGGTCGGGCTGGCAGTGTTGATCATCGGCTTCATTACGGCACACGGTATCGCCCGACGCTTTGGTGGCCCCATCGAAGCCTTGGCCAAAGCCGCCGACAAGATTGGGCAGGGTGATTTCGAAGTGACGCTGCCCATCTCGTCGGCCGCGGAAATGAACCAGCTGACCCGCCGCTTCGGCATCATGGCCGAAGCGTTGCGCCAGCATCAGGCAACCAATGTCGACGAATTGCTGGCCGGCCAGCAGCGTCTGCAAGCGGTGCTCGACAGCATCGACGATGGCCTGCTGATGATCGACCGCCAAGGTCGCCTCGAACACCTCAACCCTGTGGCACAGCGCCAGTTGGGCTGGGACGAGGCACGCTTGGGGCAGGGCTTGGGCGAAGCATTGGGTCGCCCGGAAATGGATGAGCAACTGCAACTGGTGCTGCGCGGCGGCAACCTGGAGCGGGCACCTGAGGATTTGGAAGTGGAGGTCGAGGGCGAATTGCGCCTGCTGACCTACAGCCTGACGCCAGTCAGTCATACCCAAGGGCATATTCTTGGGGCGGTGATGGTGCTGCACGACGTGACCGAGCAGCGCGCTTTCGAGCGCGTGCGTAGCGAATTCGTCTTGCGGGCCTCCCACGAACTGCGCACGCCCGTCACCGGCATGCACATGGCCTTTGGTCTGTTTCGCGAGCGCGCGAAGTTTCCCGCAGAATCCCGTGAAGCGGACCTGCTGGATACGGTTAATGAAGAAATGCAGCGCTTGATGCAGCTGATCAACGACTTGCTCAACTTCTCGCGCTACCAGAATGGCCTGCAAAAACTCACGCTAGGGCCGTGTGATGTCACCGATCTGCTGGAACACGCACGGGCACGCTTTACTGAGCTGGCAAATGCTCAGCACGTCGAATTGCTGGTCGAAGCCCAATCCGGGTTGCCCAGGCTGTACGCAGACCAGGCCCAGCTTGAGCGCGTACTCGACAACCTTTTAGGCAACGCATTGCGCCATACCGCCGATGGCGGGCAAATTCGCCTGCAGGCGCGTCGGCATGGCGAGCGGGTGATTATCAGCGTCGAGGATAACGGCGAAGGTATCGCCTATGGCCAGCAGGGACGTATCTTCGAACCGTTCGTGCAGGTTGGACGCAAGAAAGGCGGCGCCGGCCTGGGGCTGGCGCTGTGCAAGGAAATCGTGCAACTGCACGGCGGGCGCATGGGCGTCTACTCGAGGCCGGGGCAGGGCACGCAGTTCTACATGGCGCTGCCGCTTTAGCGCCTAACTCCGGTTCAATGCGCGCAGGATCGCGGCGCTTTCGGCATCCGGCGTACCATCAAACAGCGATGGCCGGAAATGCATCTGGAACGCCGCGATCACGTGCCGCGTGGCAACATCCAGCTCGCCGGTCTGTGGTGTCTGATAGCCCAACCGTGCCAACTCTTCCTGGAACCAGGTGATGCTCGGCAGATTAGCGGCGTACTGCATCTGGAATCGAGCGACGGCCTGCGCATTCGGCCAGGCTCCCAGCCCTTCAGCCGCCAAGCGTTTCCACGGGAACAACGGGCCCGGATCGAGCTTGCGCAACGGCGCGATATCGCTATGACCAATGATGTTCTTGGGGTCGATGCCATTGCGCTTGCTGATGTCCTTGAGCAACACCACCAACGACTGCACCTGCGCCTCGGAATACGGGTACCAGACGCGGCCAGTCGGCGTGTCGCGATAACCCGGATTGACGATCTCGATACCAATGGAGCTGGAGTTGAGCCAGGTACGGCCCATCCACTCGCTTTCCCCGGCGTGCCAGGCACGCTGGCTCTCATCCACCAGCTTATAGATGGTGCCTGAAGCATCATCGCCGATCAGGTAATGACTGCTGACCTGGCCATGCGTCAATAGCGCCAGGGAGCGTTCAAGGTTGGTGGAGGTGTAATGGACGACAACGAATTGCACACGATTGTCGTGATTGAGCGAAGGATGGTCGGTGTTAAGGCGAGGGCCGCTCGCGCAGCCGGCGAGCAGGAGCAGTACGAAGGCGAGGTAAAAGGATTTCATGGCAGAAGACATTACGCTGAAGACGATAATGCAACAGTGTAACGTACGGATTGTACTTGAGCGGTCAAATTACAAAATGGAACATCTTTTACGCCGCCTGCACCTGATTACGTCCCGCGGCCTTCGCTCGATAAAGTGCTTCGTCGGCACGCTTTAGCGCCAAGTCACTGCGCTCACCCGGCTGGAACTGCGCCACGCCCATGGACACCGTAATCGTCACCGGCTCGCCCTTGAAATGGAAAGGGCACGCTTCGATCGCCGCGCGCAGCACCTCGCCCACGCCCAACGCATCCGGCAAAGCGGAGTCAGGCATCAGCAACACAAACTCTTCACCGCCAAACCGCGCAATAAAGTCAGTCGGGCGCAGGTACTTGCGCAGCACATTGGCGATGATCTTCAACACTTTGTCGCCCGCCAAATGCCCATAGCCGTCGTTGACGCGCTTGAAGTGATCAAGGTCCAGCATGGCCAGCGACAGGCTGTTGCCGCGCTGGTGCCAGGCGTTGACTTCGTGGTCCAGACGTTCGCTCCAGGCCGCCCGGTTGGGCAGGCCGGTGAGCGGATCGATCAACGCCTTCTGGCGCTGGACCTCCAGATGCTCGCGATACCCCTGGGCTTCCTGTTCCATATTCGCCACCCGCTCAGCCAGCCCCTTGAGGCGCGCCGCCACTTCCTGCTCTCGCTGATCACGCTGCTGCTGATGTTGATCCATGGTGCCGAGCAGGCCTTCAAGGTGGCTCTCCAGCACGTACTTGAGGCTGTCCAGGTCGGCCGCCTCCTGCACGCTGCTTTGCAGGCCGTCGACTTGCTCGCGAATCTGCGTGTCCAGCTCGCGCGCAGCCGAGCGGCTGTCAGCGTGGCCATCACTGGCCACTTGCAGATGGCCCTGGAACGCTTCGAGGCGCTCATTGAGCTGTTTGAGGTAAGCCTCGAACTCGTGCTGGCCGCTGTCGGTGATCGCCAGCATCAACACCGCCAGGTCATCGAGAATCGGCAACAGTTCGTACCAGTTCAAGCCATGAGCCAGGCGCTCGCGCATGGCTTCAGCCTGAGGACGGTGACGCTCGGGCAGTGACAGGTCTTCCAGCAGGCCAAGCAAGGTGTCTTCGATGTGCTTGGCAACCGAGCTGTACGAAGGCTCCGGCGAGTCCGGCAGTGCGTAGACGCCATCCGATTCCAACGCATCCGGGTCAGGCTCGGGACTTTCCAGCACAGGCGGGAGAGACAAGCTGCCAATGGCGGTTTCGTTCGGAGTGTCGACCTCGACCTGCGCTTCTTCGATAAAGGCGGCAAGTGCGCTTTCTGGAGCGGTTTCTTCAACCAGCGCCTCCACTGCTTCAGGTTCAGGTACCTCGGCGGGCAGAACGACAGGCTCCTCTGCAGCCGGCGCCTCGAAGACAAAGGTTTCGCCGGCAACCTCCGCTACTTTGACAGGCACAACGTGTTCGGGTTGTGACGCTGCCGGCGTTTGCGGCAGTGGCGCAAAGGCGCGCAAGGCTTGTGTCAGTTCTTCGGATTGCTCCGGCTCCTGAGGCTCAGGGGTGGGCTTGGGCGCAGCGGATTTTGGCGCAGCCGGCGCGGGTACAGCTTCAGCCACCGGCGCTTCATTCGAACCCTCTTTCGCGCCAAACAGGCGTTGCAGCAAACCCGGCCCAGAGCGCGGGGTTTCGCCATCCGGGTCCAGGTTATTCAGCGCCTGACCTTGCAGGCTGCTCAGCTCGCTGAGCAACAAAGGAATCTCGCGTGCCTGGCCGACTCGACCATCCAGTTGCTTGGCAAAGGTTTTCAGCGGGCGTGCCACTTCACGCGGCAGCGGCAGTTTTTGCAGCTGCGCAACCAGGGCCGTGAGCGCAGTGCTGATCTGGTCAACCCGGGTTTCGCGGCGCTGTTCCGAATCCAGCACGGCCTTTTCAAGGCGCGGCAGCAGGGCTGCGAGGGCGGCGTCCATGTCGTCGGTACGCACGACGTCGCGCATCTCTTTCATGCACTGGTCAACCGCGCGATCGGTGCCCTCAGCCGCCAGCGTGCTGCGCACCAGGCCTCGACGTAACAGGTCGAGACGGGAAGCCCAGCGACGTTCGAGCTTGTCTTGCTGCTCGACGCTTTTCAGGTATTTCTCTTTCCAGCGCTGGGCGTCGTCGCTCATGCAAGGGGTCCGCGAGGGCCTGGGCTCAACGCGGGTAATGCATCAGCCGTAAGCGAACCCGGCAGACGAATCTCTACCGCGACCGGCAGGTGATCGGAGATGGGCTGCGCCAGTACTTGCACACTTTCAAGTGTGAGTGTCGGACTGAGCAGGATGTGGTCTAGACAGCGTTGCGGACGCCAACTGGGGAACGTGGCTTCGACTTGCGGCGCCAGTAACCCGAGGTCCCGCAACGGGGAATTCTGCAGCAGGTCGTTGGCATGGGTGTTCATGTCACCCATCAGTACCTGGTGCTTGTAGTTGCCAATTAATTCACGAATGTAGGCGAGCTGCAGGTTGCGCGTACGCCCCCCGAGCGCCAGGTGCATCATCACCACCACCAAGGCTTCGGGGCCTTCGCCGAAACGCACGAGGATCGCCCCGCGCCCTTTGGGGCCTGGCAAGGGGTGATCTTCGATGGCGGTCGGTTTCAAGCGGCTGAGCACACCATTACTGTGCTGCGCCAGACGCCCGAGGTTGCGGTTGAGTTGCTGATACCAGTACGGGAACGCGCCGAGCTGCGCCAGGTGTTCCACCTGGTTGATGTAACCGGAGCGTATGCTGCCGCCGTCAGCTTCCTGCAGGGCGACCAAATCGAAGTCGTTCAGCAGGTTGCCGATTTTTTGCAAGTTAACGGCACGCCCATTGTGGGGCAGCAAATGCTGCCAGCCACGGGTGAGGTAGTGCCGATACTTTTCGGTGCTGATGCCCACCTGAATATTGAAGCTGAGCAAGCGCAGGCGGCTATCTGCCGGAAGGCCTGTGGATTCCAGGTGATGCTCGTTGACCTTCGCATCATGCAGGCCAACGACACGTTCAGTACCCCAGCGGCGCATGGTAGGCCCCTTACTTGGCTGCGCGCTCTTTGGCGATCAGTTGGTCGGCAACGTTCAGCGCTTGCTCTTCGCCACCAGCACTGCCGATGTCGAAACGGTATTTACCGTTAACGATCAGCGTAGGTACGCCTTGTACGCCGTACTTCTGGGCAAGCTCTTTGTATTGGGCCATCTTGCCCTTCACAGCGAACGAGTTGAACGTTTCAAGGAATTTGGTTTTATCGACGCCCTGAGTGGCGACGAAATCAGCCATGTCTTCAGGTTTGACCAGGCGCTTGCCTTCTTTCTGAATGGCATTGAACACCGCTGCGTGCACTTTGTGCTCTACACCCATGGTGTCCAGCGTGATGAAGAGTTGACCATGAGCATCCCATGGGCCGCCGAACAGCGCTGGGACGCGTTTGAAATTCACATCCTCAGGCAGCTTCTCGACCCATGGATTGATGACCGGCTCAAAAGCATAGCAATGCGGGCAGCCATACCAGAACAGCTCCACGACTTCGATCTTGCCTGGCACCGAAACCGGCACCGGGTTGGCCAATTCAACGTAGGTTTTACCGGCTTCAAGCGGCACATTATCGGCAGCTTGTGCGGTCATGCCGAAGAGGCTGGCAGTGACGAGAGCGGCGCTGAGGATCAGATTACGCATGCTTTACTCCTGGACAAATAAAGTCGCCTCACGCGACCTTTAGGTGTGACAGGTCTACGCGGGCATGAGTTCGTTAGTGTAACGGCACCGGCCATAAAAAAGGGCGGCCTAAGCCACCCTTTTTATGCTTGCATCGATGGATTAATCGAGCGTTAACGTCCTGCCCGGATCAGTGCAGGCCCTGGATGTAGCTGGACAGCGCCTCGATGTCTTTATCCGAAAGCTTGGCCGCGATATCAGTCATCATTTTGTTACCCGCGTCGCCATCGATATAGCGAACCTTCTCGCGAAAATCCTTCAATTGCTTGGCCGTGTACTGAGCATGTTGACCACTCAGGTGAGGGAAGCCCGCCGCTGCGACACCGCCGCCGTCCGGAATGTGGCAAGCCTTGCACGCCGGCATGCCGCCGATAGGCTGGTCTTCGGCGAGTTTGCCGCCACGGAACAACGCTTGGCCTTTTTCGACCAGTTTCGGGTCGGCAGCTCCCACACTGCCTTTCTGGCTGGCAAAATACGCCGCGATGTCCGCCAGGTCTTGATCGCTGAGGTTGGTCAGCAAGCCGGTCATTTCCAGCACCGTGCGCTTGCCGTCCTTGATGTCGTGCATCTGCTTGGTCAGGTAACGTTCACCCTGGCCGGCGAGTTTGGGGAAGTTCGGCGCCGGGCTATTGCCATCCGGTCCATGGCAAGCACCACACACGGCGGCTTTCGCCTGACCCGCTGTAGCGTCGCCTGCAGCATGGGCAACACCGGTGATGCCCAAGGTCAACAGCAGACTCACGATCAGTTTGTTCATCAGCTAATCCAACTACGGCTAAGGGTTTAAGAGTTATCTACCGGGTTTACTCACCATCAATTCAATGATGGCCTGGTAATCCTCAGTACTGCAGTCCATGCACAAACCACGCGGCGGCATTGCCTTGAAACCCTGGGTCACGTCTTGCACCAACGTGTTCATGCCCTTAGCCAGTCTTGGCTGCCAGGCTGCCTGGTCCCCGTTTGGGGGCGTTAGGCAGCTGGCCGGCATGGCAAGCTACGCAAACTCGGTTGTACACCGCCTCCGGATCCTGTGTAGCCTGAGCGCCGTAAAGCGGCATCAGGACACCAAAAGCGAGCAACCATCGGGTCATACATCGACCTTTTCAGGGTTTGAGAGCGTTTTGCGTTCTAATGCGCAATGAAGGTCTTTCGCTCCCGTGAACCTCATCCTTCGCTGGGACAAAGCACACACAAAATCTGCGGCATTATATACTGGCGCTACTGAAACGGAAACGACACCGCTTGCCGCACCCTTTTTCGGCACCGCCCACATCGGAAATCTCATGCAACTCAAGAATCCCATCCTCGGCCTGTGCCAACAGTCCACGTTTATGCTCAGCGCCGCCAAAGTAGACCAATGCCCCGATGACGAAGGCTTTGAAGTCGCCTTTGCCGGTCGTTCCAACGCCGGCAAGTCCAGCGCGTTGAACACCCTGACCCATGCCAGCCTGGCACGCACCTCGAAAACCCCGGGCCGCACGCAACTTCTCAATTTCTTCAAGCTAGACGATGATCGGCGTCTGGTCGACCTGCCGGGCTACGGTTACGCAAAAGTACCTATCCCGTTGAAGCTGCACTGGCAGCGTCACCTTGAGGCTTACCTGGGTGGCCGGGAGAGTTTGAAGGGTTTGATTTTGATGATGGACATCCGTCATCCAATGACCGACTTCGACCTGCTGATGCTCGATTGGGCCGTCGCCAGCGGCATGCCGATGCATATCCTGCTGACCAAGGCAGACAAACTGACCTACGGCGCAGCCAAGAACACCCTGCTCAAAGTGCAGTCCGAGATCCGTAAGGGTTGGGGTGATGCGATCACCATCCAGCTGTTCTCGGCGCCCAAGCGCATGGGCCTTGAAGACGCCTACACTGTGTTGGCCGGTTGGATGGAATTGGCGGACAAGGGCGCGCAAGACGCGGAATAACTTTTCTGCAGGCAAAAAAAACCCCGGACTTCGTATGGGGAGGGGAAGTTCGGGGTCCAAGTTCCGGACCGCTAGGGCGGGGTCCAGATATCTGCCAACACTTAACACAACATAGGAGCATTGAAGGGCTTCACCACCCATTCAGTAACTCTGAGTAGCAGTTCACAGGTTAAGTTCCGGCAGGTTAAAAAAACTATTGGAAATAACTGACACCGTTTTCCGATCTAAAGCGCTCTGCCACCACCCCCGGCAGTGGCAGAGCCGCGAAATCAGTGCGCCTCGTCCCAGTTATCGCCCACACCTACGTCCACCACCAACGGTACATCCAGCTTGGCCGCTGCGCTCATGTACTCGCGGACCTTCTCGCTGACGTGCGCAACCAAGTCCTCGCGCACCTCAAGCACCAGTTCATCGTGCACTTGCAGGATGACCTTGGCATCCAGGCCCGACTCCGTCAGCCAGTTATCCACCAACACCATGGCCTTCTTGATGATGTCCGCCGCGGTGCCCTGCATCGGCGCGTTGATCGCCGTGCGCTCTGCAGCTGCTCGCTCCTGAGGCTTGTTGGAATTGATATCCGGCAAGTACAGCCGACGCCCGAAGAAGGTTTCTACATAGCCTTGATCGGCCGCTTGAGCACGCGTGCGCTCCATGTACTCGCGAACGCCAGGGTAGCGCGCGAAATACACGTCGATATACGCCTTGGCGGTCTTGGTATCGACGCCGATATCCTTGCCAAGCTTCTGCGCGCCCATGCCGTAGATCAGTCCAAAGTTGATCGCCTTGGCACTGCGACGCTGGTTGGAACTGACCTCAGCCAACTCAACCTTGAACACCTCGGCCGCTGTAGCGGTGTGCACGTCCAAATCGTTACGGAACGCGTTCATCAAGCCCTCATCCTTGGACAAGTGCGCCATGATCCGCAGCTCGATCTGCGAATAGTCCGCCGCCAGCAGCTTGTAGCCCTTGGGCGCGACAAACGCCTGACGAATCCGCCGCCCTTCAGCGGTGCGCACCGGAATGTTCTGCAGGTTCGGATCGCTCGAAGACAAGCGCCCGGTCGCCGCCACAGCCTGATGATAAGAGGTGTGAATACGCCCGGTACGCGGGTTGATCTGCTCAGGCAGCCGATCGGTGTAGGTGCTCTTCAGCTTACTCATGCTGCGGTACTGCATCAGCACTTTGGGCAGCAGGAAGTCGTCTTCGGCCAACTTGGCCAGCACTTCTTCGGCCGTGGACGCCTGCCCCTTGCCCGTCTTTTTCAACACCGGCAAGCCGAGCTTTTCGTAGAGAATCGCCCCGAGCTGCTTGGGCGAACCCAGGTTGAATTCTTCACCGGCGATCTCGAACGCCTGGCGCTCCAGCTCAACCATCTTGTTACCCAGCTCGATGCTCTGGATGCCCAGCAGGTCCTTATCCACGAATGCGCCCTGGCGCTCGATACGCGCCAGCACCGGCACCAACGGGATTTCGATATCCGTCAGCACACTGGCCAGGCTCGGTATGGCTGACAGCTGTGCATGCAACGCCTGGTGCAGGCGCAGGGTTATATCCGCATCTTCAGCTGCGTATGGCCCGGCCTGCTGAAGCGCGATCTGGTCGAATGTCAGTTGCTTGACGCCTCTGCCGGCGATGTCCTGGAAGCTGACAGTGTCGTAGTCCAGGTACTTCTTGGCCAAGCTGTCCATGTCGTGCCGGGTCGCGGTGGAATTCAACACGTAGGATTCAAGCATGGTGTCGAAGGCGATGCCGCGCACGGTGATGCCGTGCGCAGGGTCACCACCGATGGCGCAATTGGCCAGGATGTTCATGTCGAACTTGGCGTGCTGGCCGACCTTGAGTTTGGTCGGGTCTTCGAGCAGCGGCTTCAACGCCAACAGAACCGTGTCGCGATCCAACTGCTCGGGCGCACCGACATAGGAATGGGTCAACGGGATGTAGGCGGCTTCATGCGGCTGCACGGCGAAGGAAACCCCAACCAACTGCGCTTTTTGCGCGTCGATCCCGGTGGTTTCGGTATCGAATGCGAACAGCTTGGCGTCGTTGAGCTTCTTCAGCCAGCTATCGAAAGTCGCCTGGTCCAGGATGGTCGTGTAGGACGCCTCCACCGGCGCGGCCGCTACTACCTCAGCCACGGCTTCGGCAGACGGCGCCGCCTCGGTCGAAGCCTTGAGCTCGACACGCTTGGCGTCGCGCTGAATCTCATCAATCCAGCTCTTGAACTCCAGCAGCGTGTACAGCTCCAGCAGCTTTTCACGGTCAGGCTCGATCAGGTGCAGATCTTCCAGGCCTACATCCAGCGGTACGTCGATTTTGATCGTCGCCAGTTGATAGGACAGGAACGCCATCTCCTTGTGCTCTTCCAGCTTGGCCGGCAGGTTCTTGGCCCCGCGAATCGGCAGGGTCGGCACGATATCCAGCTGTTCATAAAGCTCTTTGAGGCCGCCATTCACGCCTACGAGCAAGCCGGACGCGGTCTTCGGGCCAATGCCCGGAACGCCCGGGATGTTGTCGGACGAATCGCCCATCAGCGCCAGGTAATCGATGATCTGCTCGGGAGCGACACCGAATTTCTCCTTCACGCCCTCAATGTCCATCGCGCTACCGGTCATGGTGTTGACCAAGGTAATGTGCCCGTCGACCAACTGCGCCATGTCCTTGTCGCCGGTAGAAATTACTACCGGGCGGTCCGCCGCCGCACTGCTGCGGGCCAAAGTGCCGATGACGTCATCGGCCTCGACGCCTTCGACGCACAGCAGCGGGAAGCCCAGCGCGATGACGCTTTGGTGCAGCGGCTCGATTTGCAGGCGCATGTCATCGGGCATGCTCGGGCGGTTGGCCTTGTATTCGGCGAACATTTCATCGCGAAAGGTCCCACCCTTGGCGTCGAAAACAACGGCAAACGGGCTGTCCGGGTACTGCCTGCGCAGGCTTTTGAGCATGTTCAACACGCCCTTGACCGCACCGGTCGGCAGGCCTTTGGAAGTGGTCAGCGGTGGCAGCGCGTGAAAGGCGCGGTACAGATAAGAAGAACCGTCCACCAGGACGAGGGGGGCTTGGCTCATGAGCAGGATCAACCTTTTCGGCGGGTCAGGCGCTAGAATAGCCGGACCAATGACGACAAAGGGACAAGGTTATCATGCGTACAGTAAATCGCCTGTTGTTGACCGGCTTGATTGCGTTCTTGCCGCTGGCCGCCACGGCAGCTGACAGCGCACCCTCGGCAGACCCGGAAGTCACGATCCGCACCGAAGGTGACAGAACCATCCAGGAGTACCGCCAAAACGGTTTCCTGTACGCGATCAAGGTCACCGTAAAGGGCGCGCCGCCGTATTTCCTGGTGCGCGCGGACGGAACCGATGCGAACTTCATCCGTTCTGACCAGCCGGATATGCTGATTCCGTCATGGAAGATCTTCGAATGGAAATGATTTCTTAACTTAAATTGGCGCCGCCCCTCGCGGCGCCCGTACTGGCAGTTTTAACCATGTCTGTGTTCACCCCGCTGGCTCGGCCCGAGCTGGAAACCTTTCTCGGCCCTTACGGGCTCGGCCGCCTGCTTGATTTCCAGGGGATTGCCGCCGGTAGCGAAAACACCAACTTCTTTGTCAGCCTGGAACAGGGCGAATTCGTTCTGACCCTGGTTGAGCGCGGCCCAGTCGCAGAAATGCCGTTTTTCATCGAACTGCTCGACGTGCTCCATGACGCTGACTTGCCGGTGCCCTATGCGCTGCGCACCACCGACGGCGTGGCCTTGCGCGAATTGAAGGGCAAACCGGCGCTGCTGCAACCACGCCTGGCCGGCAAACATATCAAGGAAGCCAACGCGCAGCATTGCGCCCAGGTTGGCGACCTGCTCGGCCATTTGCACTTGGCCACTCAGGGCGAGAAAGTGCTGGAGCGCAAGACTGATCGCGGGCTGGACTGGATGCTCACCGAAGGTGCGCAGCTGATCTCGCACCTTAACGACGCGCAGCAGCGCCTGCTGCAAGACGCGCTGAGCGAGATCAAAGCCCACAAGGCTCACATTCTCGCGCTGCCACGCGCCAACGTTCACGCCGATCTGTTCCGCGATAACGCGATGTTCGAAGGCACACACCTGACCGGTCTGATCGACTTTTACAACGCTTGCTCAGGCCCGATGCTGTACGACGTGGCGATCGCCTTGAATGACTGGTGTTCGGACGCCGAGGGCGCGATTGATGGGCAACGCGCCCGTGCACTGCTAGGTGCGTATGCGGCTCTGCGGCCATTCACGGCCAAGGAAGCGGAGTTGTGGCCAACGATGCTGCGGGTAGCGTGTGTGCGCTTCTGGCTGTCACGCCTGATCGCCGCGGAGTCGTTTGCCGGGCAGGATGTATTGATTCATGACCCTGCGGAGTTCGAGCATCGGCTGGCGCAGCGTCAGCAGGTCACGCTCCATCTGCCGTTCGCACTCTAAAGCTGCACTCGGTCAGAAAATGTGGGAGCGGGCTTGCTCGCGAATGCGGTGGGTCAGTAACAGAGGTATTTACTGACACTCCCATTCGCGAGCAAGCCCGCTCCCACACAAGCCCGATCCCACAGTAGTTCTGTGTTGGTTGTTATAACGATTCCAGGCACCCAGCCAAGTCATTCCCCAACTTCTCCAGCACCTGCTCGTAACCCTGCGCTGTGGCCGGGGTGTAACCGCCCAACGCATCCAACTCCGCCAACTTCACCGGCAACCCCGCCACCAACGTCTCAGCCAAGCGCGGACGCAACGGCGGCTCGCTGAACACACAGGTCTTGCCGACTTCCTGCAACCGCGTACGCATTGCTGCCACGTGCTGGGCGCCGGGCTGCACTTCGGCGGCCACGCTGAACACGCCAGTGTGCTTGAGCCCGTAAGCGTCTTCGAAGTAATCAAAGGCCTCGTGGAATACGAAGTAAGGCTTGTCGCCCACACTCGCCAAGCGCGCCTTCAAACGGGCATCCAACGCATCCAGACGCTCATCGAATGCCTGCACGTTGCTCTGATACCGCGCAGCATTGGCCGGGTCGGCAGTGCTCAGGTCAGCCGCCATGCGCGCAGCGATCACGCGCGCGTTGACCGTCGAGAGCCACAAGTGCGCATCCAGGCTGCCTGGGCGGTGATCGTGATCATGTTCGTCAGCATCATCGGCGTGCGAGTGGCTATCTTCGGCGAAACGACGCAACTTCATCCCCGGCAGGTCTTGAACCGCCACGGTCGGCAGGCTACGCCCCTTAAGCACGCGCGGCAGGAAGCTTTCCATGTCCGGGCCGATCCAATAAAGCAGGTCCACCGACTGCACGCGCCGTACGTCGGATGGACGCAGGGCGTAGTTGTGCGGCGAAGCGCCGGGCGGCAACAACACCTCTGGAATGGCCACACCGTCCTGCACAGCCGCGGCAATCAACTGCAACGGCTTGATGCTCGTCAGCACCTTGACCTCGGCCTGAGCGGCCCCGGCAATGAACAAACTGGTGACAAATACGACAAAAACGGGAAAAAGTCGGGACACGATGACCACTCAATGACGTAGGAACGGGTAACATAATAACGTCTCTATCAAATGTCTGTCGCCGCTCATGCCTAAAACACCCATTGCCAGCCGCCCCCACGACCACTCTCACTGCGTGCATACCGCGCTGTCGGAGGCCGATACCCTGTGCGCACAGAAGGGCCTGCGCCTGACCGCGCTGCGTCGTCGGGTGCTGGAACTGGTGTGGCAAAGCCACAAGCCGCTGGGCGCCTACGACATTCTTGGCGTGCTCAGCGAGCAGGACGGCCGTCGCGCCGCGCCGCCAACGGTGTACCGCGCGCTGGATTTCCTGCTGGAAAACGGCCTGGTGCACCGCATCGCCTCCCTCAATGCCTTTGTTGGCTGCAACCACCCGGAACACGCGCATCAGGGCCAGTTCCTGATCTGCCGCGAGTGCCATGCGGCCATCGAGCTTGAACAAAAAAGCATCAGCGACGCCATCATCAAAAGCTCGGCCGACGTCGGCTTCAGGGTCGAAGGGCAAACGGTCGAAGTGGTCGGGCTCTGCTCGGGTTGCCAGGGGGCTTGATGAGCAATGCGTTAATCCGCCTCGAAGGGGTTGGTGTCACGTTCGCCGGGCAAAACGTGCTGGATAACATCGGGCTGAGCGTCGAGCCGGGCCAGATCGTCACGCTGATCGGCCCCAATGGCGCCGGCAAGACCACGCTGGTGCGCGCAGTACTCGGTTTGTTGAAGCCGGACAGTGGCAGCGTATGGCGCAAGCCCAAGCTACGCGTCGGTTACATGCCGCAAAAATTGCACGTCGACCCGACACTGCCGCTGTCCGTGCTGCGCTTTTTGCGCCTGGTGCCCGGTGTAGACCGCGCCCGCGCGCAGGCTGCGCTCAAGGAGGTCGGTGCCGAACAGGTGATCGACAGCCCGGTGCAAAGCATCTCCGGCGGCGAAATGCAGCGCGTGCTGCTGGCCCGCGCCTTGCTGCGCGAGCCTGAACTGCTGGTGCTCGATGAACCCGTGCAAGGCGTTGACGTTGCCGGCCAGGCCGAACTGTACAGCCTGATTACCCGCCTGCGTGACCGCCACGGCTGTGGCGTGTTGATGGTCTCCCACGACCTGCACCTGGTCATGAGCACCACCGATCAGGTGGTGTGCCTCAACCGCCACGTCTGCTGCTCCGGCCACCCGGAGCAGGTCAGTAGCGACCCGGCGTTTGTCGAGCTGTTCGGCAAGAATGCCCCGAGCCTGGCGATCTACCACCACCATCACGACCACGCCCATGATTTGCACGGCGCCGTGGTTGACGATCCCGCCGCCCCTCATACACATGTTCATGGAGATAGCTGCAAGCATGGCTGATTTTCTGCTCTACGCCCTGCTAGCAGGCTTGGCTCTGGCGCTGGTGGCGGGCCCGTTGGGCTCGTTCGTGGTCTGGCGGCGCATGGCCTATTTTGGCGACACGTTGTCGCATGCCGCGCTGCTGGGCGTGGCCATGGGCTTTTTGCTGGACGTGAGCCCGACCATCGCCGTCACCGTGGGCTGCCTGCTGCTGGCGGTGCTGCTGGTGACCCTGCAACAGCGCCAACCGCTGGCCTCCGACACACTGCTGGGGATCCTGGCGCCGAGCACCCTGTCCCTGGGCCTGGTGGTGCTGAGCTTCATGCATGAAGTGCGCATCGACCTGATGGCCTACCTGTTCGGCGACCTGCTGGCGATCAGCCCTACAGACCTTGCGTGGATCCTCGGTGGCAGCGCCGCCGTGCTGCTCTTGCTGGTGGCTCTGTGGCGTCCGTTGCTGGCGATCACCGTGCATGAAGAACTGGCCACGGTGGAAGGTTTGCCCGTGCCCGCCCTGCGCATGACCCTGATGCTGTTGATCGCGGTGGTGATTGCTGTCGCGATGAAGATTGTCGGCGTATTGTTGATCACCTCGCTGCTGATCATTCCCGCAGCCGCCGCCCAACGCCATGCGCGCTCACCCGAGCAAATGGCGATCGGCGCCAGCCTGTTGGGCATGCTTGCAGTGTGCGGGGGCCTGGCGCTGTCGTGGTTCAAGGACACGCCAGCCGGCCCGTCGATTGTCGTCACGGCGGCCGCCCTCTTTCTGCTGAGTTTTGTCCTGCCCCGTCGAGGGGTGTAGACTTGCTCGCTTTTTGCGCAAATAGAGAGTCGCAGGAATGAAGCTGTTCAACGCCCGTTATCTGCTCCTTGCCGCATTTTCCCTGCTGCTGGGCGCCTGTCAAAGTACGCCGCCCGCCGCCCCTGAGGTACCGGACGCACGCGCTGCGGCCATCGCGCAGCTTGAGCAAAACCTGGCCAGCAGCGAGCTTGCCACTGCCGAAGACGAATTGGCCGCGTTACAGGCCCAGTCGCCCAACGACCCGGCCCTTGAGGCTTACCAGCGTCAATTGGCCGAAGCCTACTTGCAGCGCAGCCAGATTGTGCTGCAAAAAGGCGATGTCAACGCTGCCGCCACGGCCCTGAGCCGTGCACGTGCGCTGATGCCCAAGGCCCCGGCACTGACCGGTGGCGTCAACAGCGCCATCAGCCATGCGCGCAAAGCCGAGCTGGATAAAGCCGAAGCCGCCTTGAAAGCCGCTGAAGCCAAGCCGCCTGCCAAAGTCATCGACCCGGCCGCTGAAAGCACCACTGTGGCGCTGAACCTCGTCGATATCGAAGAACTTCGCCATCAACTGGACGCTATCGCTACCGACGTAGTGAACTACCAGTGCGACGTGACCATTCAAGCGCCGCGCACGCAGGACTACCCGTGGCTGGCCACATTGCTGACCAAACGGGTGAAGCGAATTGATTCGGGGTATGACCTGAAGATTCACCGGCAGATTGTGAAACACATTCCGGCGCAGGTAGTGCTGATTCCGCGCAAGGCGCAATAAAAGCATCGCAGGCAAGCCCGCTCCCACATTTTGAACTGTGAATACATTCAAATGTGGGAGCGGGCTCGCCCGCGATAGCTGTCTAACCAACAACCAATGAATTAAGCCGGAATCGCCTTAGCCTTCGGCTCACGATCCCAAACCCGGTGCTGTGCAATCGCGGCAAAGAACGCCTTGAACGCTTTCGCATCCGACCCCACGATCAGCCCCGCATCCACTTCAAGCTTCAGCAGATCCAGCAACGGCTTGGCATCATTGGCAACCGTGATCGCCTTCAGGTGCTTGTACGCCTCCAGCAGGAAGTGCAACGCCACACCATCACCGCTCAATGCCTGCACCGACTTGGCGCCGCCCGGTACGAACACCGCGTCAAAGGCAATCGACGGCATGCCTTCCATCGACGCATCCACCTTCAGGCTCTTGCCATCGGCGGTGGTCACCGGCGCCGAAGTTGGCCCCAGCAGCTTGGCGTGTGCACCTTCAGCTTCCAGCGCTTTCTTCAACGCAGCAATTGCCGCGCCGTCCACGCCGTTAGCCGCGAGGATCGCAACTTTGCGCGTTTTGATATCGCCCGACAGCAGGTTCACCTGGCTCAACGCAGGCGACTCTTTGAGCGACGACTCACGCGGTGGCACGGTGCCTTTGGTTGGCGCTGGCAAACCGAGGTTCTGTGCTACGCGCTTGGCCAGCTCCAGGTCGATATTGGCCAGAATCTCGTTGACTTGACGGGCGCGTATAAACTCACGCTCCACCTTGCCCAACTCGAAGCTGTACGCCGCGATGATGTGCTCTTTCTCGTGGTGGCTCATGCTGTGGAAAAACAGCGTGGCTTGCGAGAAGTGATCGCCAAACGACTCGCTGCGCTCACGCACTTTATTGGCGTCGACACGTTCGTAATAGGTCTCGAAACCGCCATCCTGCGCAGCCGGTGGCGTTTCTTTCGGCCAGCCGCCGTCAATCGAGTTCGGCTCGTAGGCCGCGCGACCCTTGTCGATCACGGTGCGATGCTGAGCGTCGCGCTGACCGTTATGGAACGGCGTGACCGGCCGATTGATCGGCAGCTCATGAAAGTTCGGGCCACCGAGACGGCTGATCTGAGTATCCGTGTAGGAAAACAGACGGCCTTGCAGCAGTGGGTCGTTGGTGAAGTCGATACCCGGCACGATATGGCCCGGGCAAAAAGCCACCTGTTCAACCTCAGCGAAGAAGTTATCCGGGTTACGGTTAAGCACCATCTTGCCTAGCGGCGTAATCGGCACCAATTCTTCAGGGATGATCTTGGTCGGGTCGAGCAGGTCGAAGTCGAACTTGTGCTCGTCTTCTTCCGCAACGATTTGCACGCCCAATTCCCACTCAGGGTAGTCGCCGCTTTCAATCGCTTCCCACAGGTCGCGACGGTGGTAATCGGTATCTTTACCGGCAAGCTTTTGCGCTTCGTCCCACACCAGCGAGCAGGTGCCCACTTTTGGATGCCAGTGGAATTTCACAAAGCTCGACTTACCTTCGGTATTGATCAAGCGGAAGGTGTGAATGCCGAAGCCCTGCATGGCGCGCAGGCTTTTGGGGATGGCACGGTCGGACATGGCCCACAGCACCATGTGCGCGGATTCTGGCTGCAGCGAGACGAAATCCCAGAACGTGTCGTGGGCAGAACCGCCGGTGGGAATCTCGTTATGCGGCTCAGGTTTGACCGCGTGCACGAAGTCAGGAAACTTGATCGCGTCCTGAATAAAGAACACCGGCATGTTGTTACCCACCAGGTCGAAGTTACCTTCGTCGGTGAAGAACTTCACAGCAAAACCACGCACGTCACGCACCGTATCGCCCGAGCCACGCGGGCCCTGCACGGTGGAGAACCGCACAAACACCGGGGTTTTATGCTCGGGGTTGCGCAGGAAACCGGCCTTGCTCAGCGCCGAATGGTTCTCATAGGTCTGGAAATAGCCGTGGGCGCCAGTGCCGCGAGCATGCACGATGCGCTCCGGGATACGCTCATGGTCAAAGTGCGTGATTTTTTCACGCATGATGAAGTCTTCCAGCAGCGATGGGCCACGGGCGCCGACTTTCAGGGTGTTCTGGTTGTCAGAAATCTTTACGCCTTGATTGGTGCGCAGCGCCTGGCCGGTTGCGTCGGAACGGAACTCTTCCAGGGCCTGCAGCTTGGCGTTGGTGTTGCCACGGTCCAGGGTATCGGTGCCCGCGAGTTCACTCTTCGGCGGGGTAGCTGGCTTCTTGGTACTCATCAGTCAAAACTCCTTATTCAAATTGGCCAGAGCGGTCCCCGGCTCGTTTGAGCAAACCCCCAGGCACGGCACCTGGGAAATTGAGTTGCTTAAGTAGTGACTGACACGGATTTGCACCGTTCCTTTTTTATGACCTTTGATCGCGTTATTGCCAAATCGCTGGTTGAATGCGAAATAAATGCTAAGAAACACTATACGGACAGGCTAAAATGCGCGCCCGGCTAACCGCTGATCCCTTTTCCATGCGCCCCACAAGGTTCGCTACGTGATCGAGTTTCATAACGTCCATAAAACCTACCGCGTCGCCGGTAAGGAAATCCCCGCGCTGCACCCCACCAGCCTGCGTGTCGAAAACGGCCAGGTGTTCGGCCTGATTGGCCACTCCGGTGCGGGAAAAAGTACCCTGTTGCGTCTGATTAACCGCCTGGAGCAACCCAGCGGTGGCCAGATCAATGTCGACGGCGAAGAAGTCACCGCCCTGGACGCCAATGGCCTGCGCCGTTTTCGCCAGCAAGTCGGGATGATCTTCCAGCACTTCAACCTGCTTGCCTCCAAGACCGTCGCCGACAACGTAGCGCTGCCGCTGACGCTGGCTGGCGAACTGTCGCGCAAGGAAATCGACCAGCGCGTGGCTGAGCTGCTCGCCCGTGTCGGCCTGTCGGACCATGCCAAGAAATACCCGGCGCAGTTGTCCGGTGGCCAGAAGCAGCGCGTCGGCATCGCCCGCGCCCTGGCAACCAAGCCAAAAATCCTGCTGTGCGACGAAGCCACCAGCGCCCTCGACCCGCAAACCACCGCCTCGGTGCTGCAACTGCTGGCCGAGATCAACCGCGAGTTGAAGCTGACCATCGTGCTGATCACCCACGAAATGGACGTGATCCGTCGCGTATGCGACCAAGTGGCGGTGATGGATGCTGGCGTGATCGTCGAGCAAGGTTCGGTGGCCGATGTGTTCCTGCACCCCAAGCACCCGACCACCAAGCGCTTTGTGCAAGAAGCGGATCAGGTCGACGAAAGCGAGCAGCGCGATGACTTTGCTCACGTGCCAGGACGTATCGTGCGTCTGACGTTCCAGGGCGAAGCAACCTACGCGCCGCTGCTGGGTACCGTCGCCCGCGAAACCGGCGTGGACTACAGCATCCTCGCCGGTCGTATTGACCGCATCAAAGACATTCCCTACGGCCAACTGACCCTCGCCGTGACCGGCGGGGACATGGACGCCGCTTTCGCCCGCTTTACCGCGGCAGACGTCCACATGGAGGTTCTGCGCTAATGGAAATCCTGTTGAGTTTCTTCGCCAATATCGACTGGTCCGAGATCTGGCTCGCCACCGGCGACACCATGACCATGCTGCTCGGTTCGCTGTTCTTTACCATCCTGCTCGGCCTGCCACTGGGTGTGCTGCTGTTTCTGACCAGCCCGCGCCAACTGTTCGAACAAAAAGGCCTGTACGCGCTGCTGTCGCTGATCGTGAACATCCTGCGTTCGCTGCCGTTCATCATCCTGCTGATCGTGATGATCCCGTTCACCATACTGATCACCGGCACCTCGCTGGGCGTGGCCGGTGCGATTCCGCCACTGGTCGTAGGCGCGACGCCGTTCTTCGCGCGCCTGGTGGAAACCGCCCTGCGTGAAGTGGACCGCGGCATCATCGAAGCCACGCAGTCCATGGGCGCCAGCACGCGTCAGATCATCATCAATGCACTGCTGCCCGAAGCGCGCCCCGGTATTTTCGCTGCGATTACGGTGACGGCCATTACACTGGTTTCCTACACGGCCATGGCCGGTGTTGTCGGCGCCGGCGGCTTGGGCGACCTGGCGATCCGCTTTGGTTACCAGCGCTTTCAGACTGACGTGATGGTTGTCACTGTGGTGATGCTGCTGATCCTGGTGCAAATTCTGCAAACCGTCGGCGATAAGCTGGTGGTGCACTTTTCTCGAAAATAACGGCCATGGCCGGCCCCCGCCGGCGCATGCCCGAACAAGGAGCTTGCTGGATGAAAAAACTACTGGTTGCTTTCGCTGCCGTTGCCGCGTTTTCCGCCCACGCTGCCGAGACCCTCACGGTCGCCGCGTCGCCAGTGCCGCACGCGGAAATCCTGGAGTTTGTGAAGCCCGCACTCGCCAAAGAAGGCGTGGACCTGCAGGTCAAAGTCTTCACCGACTACGTGCAGCCGAACGTACAAGTGGCTGAAAAGCGCCTGGACGCCAACTTCTTCCAGCACCAGCCGTACCTGGATGAGTTCAACAAGGCCAAGGGCACTCACCTGGTGAGCGTCGGTGCCGTGCACCTGGAGCCCTTGGGCGCCTACTCCAGCAAGTACAAAAAACTCGAAGACCTGCCGGATGGCGCCAATGTCGTGATCCCGAACGACGCCACCAACGGTGGCCGCGCGTTGCTGCTGCTGGCCAAGCACAACCTGATCACCCTGAAGGACCCGACCAACATCCTGTCGACCATCAAGGACATCTCCGGTAACCCGAAAAACCTGAAATTCCGCGAACTGGAAGCCGCCACACTGCCGCGCGTGCTGACCCAGGTCGACCTGGCGCTGATCAACACCAACTACGCCCTGGAAGCCAAACTGGACCCATCCAAGGACGCCCTGGTGATCGAAGGCAACGACTCGCCTTACGTGAACATCCTGGTGACCCGCGAAGACAACAAAGACTCAGACGCCGTGAAGAAGCTGGTTGCAGCCCTGCACACGCCGGAAGTGAAAGCGTTCATTCTTGAGAAGTACAAAGGCGCGATCCTGCCGGCGTTCTGATCTGCCCCGATCTTCAAAACTCTGAAGATCAAAAATGTGGGAGCGGGCTTGCTCGCGAAGGCGCAGTGTCAGTCACCGAAGATGGTGACTGGCCCACCGCCTTCGGGGGCAAGCCCCCTCCCACATTTGTTTTGTGTTGTTTGGAAGATCAAGCAGCACACTTGCCTGCTTACGCATTGTTCAAACCTTGCACAAAACCCCTGTGGGAGCGGGCTTGCTCGCGAAAGCGCAGTGTCAGTCACCGAATTTATCGACTGAACCAACGTCTTCGGGGGCAAGCCCCCTCCCACATTTGTTTTTGTGTTGCTTGAAAGGCCTGGCCTGCGCACTTACCTGCTTACGCATTGCTCAAACCTGCACAAAACCCTGTGGGAGCGGGCTTGCCCGCGAAGGCGCAGTGTCAGCCACCGAATTTATCGACTGAACCACCGTCTTCGGGGGTAAGCCCCCTCCCACATTTGTTTTGTGTTGCTTGGAAGATCAGGCCGGCGCACTTACCCGCTACGCGTTGTTCAAACCTTGCACAAAGCACTGTGGGAGCTGGCTTGCCTGCGATGGCGGTGGGTCAGTCAGCCTATTAGCCTCTGATCCACCGCCCTCGCAGGCATGCCAGCTCCCACATGTACGGTACGGTGCCTGTTATTTACGCTGCAGCAACCCCGGCAACTGCGCCACCAGCTTTTGATTGTTCAGCGGCGCACGAATAAACCCGCGCTGCGTGCCGTCCGGCCCGATCAGCGCCAGGTTGCCGCTGTGGTCGACGGTGTAGTTGGGCTTGCTGGTATCCGCTGGAATAAACGGGATGCTCACCGCATTCGAGACCTTCTGCACATCGTCCACATTCGCGCCGGTCAGGCCTTCGAATTGCGGGTCGAAGTAGCCCAGGTATTGCTTGAGCTGAGCCGGCGTGTCGCGGTTCGGGTCGACGCTGACCAGAATCACCTGCAACTTATCCACCGCCTCTTTGGGCAGCTCGCTCTTGATCTGGCGCAGTTGGGCGAGGGTGGTGGGGCAGATGTCGGGGCAGAAGGTGTAGCCGAAAAACAGCAGGCTCCATTTGCCTTTCAACTCGTTGACCACCACCGGCTGGCCGTTCTGGTCTGTCATGGTCACTGGCGGCAGCTGGCGGCTTTGCGGCAGCAGGATGATGCCCGCGTCGATCAGCGCAGTAGGGTCGCCCTGGCCTTTGCCGCTGAGCACTTTGTTGACGGTCAGGCCCATGATCAACGCGACGATGGCCACCAGGATAAAGACGGTTTTTTGAGTTCGAGTCATAGGTTCAACAGTAAGTAGTGGTCTACGAGCAGGGCGATAAACAGCACAAACAGGTACCAGATAGAGTACTTGAAGGTGTTGATCGCCGCGTGCGGCTGGCTGCCACGGTACAGCACCCAGGCCCATTGCAGAAAGCGTGCGCCCAACACCAGCGCGCACGCCAGGTACAGCAGGCCACTCATGTGAATCACATACGGCATCAGGCTCACCGCCAGCAGGGCGAAGGTGTAGAGCAGGATGTGCACCTTGGTGTAGTGCTCGCCGTGGGTGACCGGCAGCATCGGGATGTCGGCCTTGGCGTATTCCTCCTTGCGGTGAATGGCCAGAGCCCAGAAGTGCGGCGGGGTCCAGGCGAAGATGATCAACACCAGCAGCAGCGGCTCGGCGCTGATATGCCCGGTCACGGCAACCCAGCCCAACAGCGGCGGCGCCGCGCCGGCGAGGCCGCCGATGACGATGTTTTGTGGCGTTGCGCGCTTGAGGAAGCCGGTGTAGATCACCGCGTAGCCGAGCAGCGACGCCAGCGTCAACCAGGCCGCCAGTGGATTGGTGAACGCCAGCAGCAAGGCCAAGCCTGCAACAGCCAGAAACAAAGCAAAGGCCAATGCCGCCACCGGCGACACCCGCCCTTCGGCCATCGGCCGCTTATGCGTGCGCGCCATCACCGCATCGATGCGCCGATCCACCACATGGTTGACCGCCGCCGCACCACCGGCACACAGCGCAATGCCCAGGTTGCCGAAAATCAGCACCGCCCATGGCACCCCGGCGCGGGTCGCGAGGAACATACCCACCAACGAGGTGATGAGCATCAGCACCACCACTTTTGGCTTGGTAAGTTCCAAATAGTCCCGCCAGATCGCCTGATCGCGGCGCGCGTCGATCAAGGTCGCCATGGCGTCTCTCCTTTAAGGGTGATGAGGCCCGAAACGTGTTTGCGCGGAATGAAGCGCCAGCCGAACGGCAACTGATGGCGCACCCGGACCAGGCTGGTGCGCGCGTGGTAATTGACCAGCACCAACGTCAGCAGCAACGCCGCGCCGCCTGCGTTATGGCCGACCGCCACCGGCAGCGGCAGGCCGAACGCCACATTGCTCACGCCCAGGCTGATTTGCACCGCCAGGGCGATCAGCAACAAGCCCGCCAGTCGCGTCATGCCCACTGCGCGCAATTGCCAGGCCAGCCCCAACAGCACCAGTGTCACCAGCATCGCGCCAAGGCGATGGGTCAGGTGGATAGCGGTACGCGCTTCGCTGTCGAGCTGGCCACCGAGATAGTTGGGCCCGATGTGCTGAGTGAGATGAAAGCCGTTGGCAAAGTCCGCCGCCGGCCACCACTGGCCATGGCACGTGGGCAGGTCGATACAGGCCACCGCCGCATAGTTGGAACTCACCCAGCCGCCCAGCGCAATTTGCCCGATTACCAACACCAACCCGGCAGTCGCCCAGTATTGCAGGCGCTTGGGCACGATCAACGCGGGCAGCACGCCGGACAGTCGCAGGGTCAGCAGAAACAATAAGCTCAAGGTGGCAAAACCGCCGAGCAGATGGCCGGTTACAACTTGCGGCCACAGCTTCAATGTCACCGTCCACATGCCAAACGCGGCCTGGGCGAACACCACCGCCAACACAAACAGCGGCAATTTCACCGGCTGGCCTGGATCACCCCGATGGCTCCACGAACGCGCCGCCAACAGCACGATGAGCAACCCCAAGGTGCCGGCAAAGTAGCGATGGGTCATCTCGGCCCAGCCCTTGTCGGCCTGCACCGGCGTATCAGGGAAGTGCAGCTCGGCGTGCGCCAGTTGGGCTTCGCTCTCCGGCACGCTGATAAAACCGTAACAGCCGGGCCAGTCCGGGCAACCGAGGCCGGCATGGGTCAGGCGCGTATAGGCGCCGAGCAGCACGACGATCAGCGCCAGCAAGGTGGCAAACAACGCGAGGCGAAATCCAGGTTTGGCCATGACGATGCCCTTATCCGATGTTCGACAGTTTCAGCAGCAAGCGCAGGTCGTTGAGCAGGTCCTTGCCCTTGACCTTGGCGTCGTAGCGCAGCACCAAGTTGCCGTGCGGGTCGACGATCCACAGTTGCGCATCGCCGGGTGCGGCGGCGTCCTTGGTGAAGGTCGACAGGTCCAGCGGATAGCGGTGCAGTTGCGGGTATTCGGTTTTGAGCTTGGCCGCGTAGGCGCTGCTCACTGGCTGCGCACTGGCCAAGGCATGGCTGGCGCGCGAGGCATCACGGCCCAGGCTGATTTGCAGTTGGCGCGCCAGGTATACCAACTGCTGGCACTCAGCGGCGCAGGCGGTGGGCGCGGTGACCAGCAGTTGCCAGCGATCTTCATCGGCCTGCACGCCAATGTCGGCGCGGGTCTGGCCGTTGCCGATCAGCTCGCCGTGGTAGCTGCGGCTGTCCGGCACCCAGAACTGCAACTTGTACATGAAGGTGGCCAGCGCCATCGGGCCGATCACCATCATCAGGATCAAGATCAGCTGCCAGCGGCCTTTGCGCCGGTCGGGCGCCTCAGACATGCTGGGTGGATTCATGGCCGCTCCCATGGGACTTCTCCTTTTTGTTGTGCCATCCGAGGTAGAGGTACAGCGCCAGCAGCGCCAAGGCCATGGCGAACCACTGCACGGCGTACCCCAAATGTTTTTCCGGGCCCATGGCGACCACCGGCCACGTGGTGTCATACGTGCCCGGGCCGGGTTCGGCGCGCAGTTCGTAGGCAAAACCGCCACGGCCCAATTCAGTCCACAGGGCGGCGGGGTGCAGCGCGGTAAGCAAGCGCGGCCATTGCGTGGTGGCTGGGTCGGCGTGCAGTTGGAAGGTTTCGCCGGGGGCGACGTAGACCCAGGCGTCGAGATTCAACGGTTGATCGGGTGTGGTGAAGACCGGTGGCGTGCGCCGGTCCGGCCACGGCAGCCAGCCGCGATTGAGCAACAGCCACTGGCCGCTGGCCTGATCATGAAAGGGTTGCAGCAACTCGACGCCGGCCTTGCCGTCGCGCATGCGGTTGTCGAGCAACACGCTGTGCTCGGCGTCGAACTGGCCGCGCAGGCGCACGCGGCGAAAGGCAGGGTCGGGCATCTCATTGAGCTGGACACTGCTGATGGGATCGGCCACGCGCCGCTCGGCGTAGCTGTCCACCAGCAACTGTTTTTCATGGCCGCGCGCCAGTTGCCAGAACCCCAGGCCCACCATCAACGGCAGCAGCACCAGCACCACCAGCGTGGGTGCGAGTCCTGGGCGAAAGTCTTTTATGGCGCTGGCTATACTTGTTTTCATTGCCCGCCCATCCGAAGGGAACCTGACCATGCTCAAAGCAGCCATTGCCCTGATGCTGATCGCGACTGTCGTGAGCCTGTTCAGTGGTTTGTTCTTTCTGGTCAAGGACGAGGGCAACTCCAACCGCCTCGTCACTGCCTTGACCGTGCGCGTCGTACTGGCCGCGATCACCGTGGGCTTGATCGCCTGGGGCTTTTTCAGCGGCCAGCTGGTGTCTCATGCGCCGTGGTAAGGCGCCTCACAGCACATACACGAAGAAGAACAGGCCGATCCACACCACATCCACAAAGTGCCAATACCAGCTGGCTGCCTCGAAACCAAACTGGTGCTCGGCATTGAAATGCCCGCGCAGGATGCGCATCAGCATCACGAACAGAATGATGGTGCCGATGGTTACGTGAGCGCCGTGAAAGCCTGTGAGCATGAAGAAGGTCGCGCCGTACACGCCCGAGCCGAGGGTCAGGCCCAGTTCTTTGTAGGCGTGCATGTACTCCTCGGCCTGGAAGGCCAGGAACGTCCAGCCCAGCAGCACGGTCAGCGCCAGCCAGATTTTCAGTGCGCCGCGGTGGCCCTTGCGCAAGGCATGGTGGGCGAGGGTGATGGTCACGCTGGAGCTGACCAGCAAGATCGTATTGATCAGCGGCAAGCCCCAGGGGCTGATGGTGCCCTCCGGTGGCGGGTACATTTTTGGGTCAGGGTTGTTGAGCAGCGGCCAGGTGAACTGAAAATTCGGCCACAGCATGTGCGCGATGCCCTTGTGCCCTTCACCGCCCAGCCATGGCCCCGACATGTGCCGCACATAAAACAGGGCGCCAAAGAACGCGACGAAGAACATCACCTCGGAAAAGATGAACCAGGTCATGCCCCAGCGAAACGAGCGGTCCATCTGCGGGCTGTACAAACCGGCGCGGCTTTCCTTGATCACCGCGCCAAACCAGCCGAACAGCATGTAGGCCAGCAATAGCCCACCGACGAAAAAGATCCACGGCCCGTGGGATTCCGGGCGCGCCGCCTTCAGATCGTTAAACCACACAGCCAAACCGTACACGGTGGTGAGCATGCCCAGGGTGGCAATTATTGGCCATTTGCTTTGCGCTGGTACGTAGTACGTATCATGAGACGACATGTATTCGCTCTCCTGATTGAGGGGGCAAACAGTAGCTAGCCGCCGGTATGGACGGCCACCGGCGGTTGGCGCGCAGTGATGTCAAACAGCGTGTACGCCAGGGTCAAATGCTTCACATCCTTGGGCATGTCGCGGTCGACGATAAAACGCACCGGCATTTCAATGCGCTGGCCGGGCTGCAGCACTTGCTGGGTGAAGCAAAAGCACTCGGTCTTGTGGAAGTACATTGCCGCTTCGGCCGGGGAAATGCTCGGCACTGCCTGGGCTTTCATGACCTTGTCGGTGGGGTTGTAGGCGACGAACAGCATCTCGGTGACCGCACCGGGGTTCACCACCACTTCGTCCGCCTTGGAGTGAAACTCCCAGACCATGTCGATGGCATTGGTCGACAGGAACTGCACTCGCACCTGGCGCGTGGGGTCGACGACTTGCTCACCTTCGTACTGCCCGGCGGTCTTGCCGTTGATGCCGAACGCCTTGCACATCACGTCGTAAATCGGCACCAGAGCGAAGCCGAAGGCGAACATCGCCACCACCAGAATCAGCAGACGGGTGACCAGGCGCTTGATGGGGATGGAATCAAGCATGGCAGCCACCCCGCTTTTGACTTTCTGTGGGAGCTGGCTTGCCTGCGATGAAGGTCTGGCAGTTGATAGATTCGGTGACTGACACACCGCTATCGCAGGCAAGCCAGCTCCCACAGGAGAGCGAGGTAGCCTGGGCCAGGGTATTCACTTGACCTCCGGCGGCGTGGTGAACGTGTGATACGGCGCGGGCGAGGGGATGCTCCATTCCAAACCTTCGGCACCATCCCACGGCTTGGCCGGCGCCGGCGGGCCGCCGCGGATGCACTTGATGACGATGAACAGGAAGAAGATCTGCGTGGCGCCAAACATGAATGCGCCAATCGAGGAGACCATGTTGAAGTCGGCGAACTGCAGGTTGTAGTCCGGGACCCGGCGCGGCATGCCGGCCAGTCCCACGAAGTGCATCGGGAAAAACGCCATGTTCATGCCGATGAAGGACAGCCAGAAGTGCAGCTTGCCCAGGGTTTCGTCGTACATGTGCCCAGTCCATTTGGGCAGCCAGTAGTACGCCGAGGCGAAGATGCCGAAGATCGCGCCAGGTACCAGTACGTAATGGAAATGCGCCACCACAAAGTAGGTGTCGTGGTACTGGAAGTCCGCCGGGGCAATCGCCAGCATCAGGCCGGAGAAGCCGCCGATGGTGAACAGGATCACGAAGGCCACGGCAAACAGCATCGGCGTCTCGAAGGTCAGCGAGCCTTGCCACATGGTGCTGACCCAGTTGAACACCTTCACGCCCGTCGGCACGGCGATCAGCAGCGTGGCGTACATGAAGAACAGCTCGCCCACCAGCGGAATGCCCACCACGAACATGTGGTGCGCCCACACAATGAACGACAGGAACGCGATGCTCGCCGTGGCGTAGACCATCGAGGTGTAGCCGAACAGCGGCTTGCGCGAGAAGGTCGGGATGATCGAACTGACGGCGCCGAAGGCCGGCAGAATCATGATGTACACCTCGGGGTGGCCGAAGAACCAGAACACGTGCTGGAACAGCACCGGGTCACCGCCACCGGCGGCACTGAAGAAGCTGGTGCCGAAGTGGATGTCCATCAGCATCATGGTCACGCAGCCGGCCAGCACCGGCATCACCGCGATCAACAGGAACGCGGTGATCAGCCAGGTCCAGACAAACAGCGGCATCTTCATCAGGGTCATGCCAGGGGCGCGCAGGTTGAGAATGGTCGCGACCACGTTGATCGCGCCCATGATCGAACTGATGCCCATCAGGTGGATGGCAAAAATAAAGAACGTCACACTTTCCGGCGCGTAGGTGGTGGACAGCGGGGCGTAGAAGGTCCAGCCGAAATTCGGCCCGCCGCCGGGTGTGAACAACGTGGAAACCAGCAACAGGAACGCCGCTGGCAGCAGCCAGAAACTGAAGTTGTTCATGCGCGGCAGGGCCATGTCCGGCGCGCCGATCATCAGCGGGATCATCCAGTTGGCCAGGCCGACAAAGGCCGGCATCACCGCGCCGAACACCATGATCAGGCCGTGCATGGTGGTCATCTGGTTGAAGAACGCCGGCTGCACGATCTGCAGGCCGGGCTGGAACAGCTCGGCGCGGATCACCATGGCGAACGAGCCGCCGAGCAGGAACATGGTGAAGGCGAACCACAGGTACATCGTGCCGATGTCTTTGTGGTTGGTGGTCAGCACCCAGCGCATCAGGCCTTTGGCGGGGCCATGGGCATGGTCGGCGTGACCATGGTCATCGATCACAGTGCTCATGGCCGTTCTCCTGCAAAGGAATGGGCTGTGCGGTTCGGGGCATACGCAGTTGAGGCCGTCATTTGCTTTCCGCCTGTTTCAAAGCCAGCACGTCTTTGGGCGTGACCATGTCGCCTTTGTTGTTGCCCCAGGCGTTGCGTTCGTAGGTCACCACGGCGGCGATGTCCACCTCCGACAGCTGTTTGCCGAAGGCGGCCATGGCGGTGCCAGGCTTGCCGAAATACACGCGGTGCAGGTGATCTTCCTTAGGCCCGGTGGCGATCGGCGAGCCTTTGAGCGCCGGGAACATCGGCGGCAGGCCTTGGCCCTCAGCCTGGTGACAGGCCACGCAGGTGGTGTGGTAAACCTTGTCGCCACGCGCCACCAGCTCTTCAAGTGTCCACTCTTTGGAGGTCAGCTCCTTGAGCTTGGCCGCTTCTGCCTTGCGCTCGCCGAGCCAAGTGTCGTAGTCGGCCTGGGATTTGACCTCGACCACAATCGGCATGAAGCCGTGGTCCTTGCCGCACAATTCAGCGCACTGGCCACGGTAGATGCCGGGCTTCTCGATGCGCGTCCAGGCCTCGTTGACGAAGCCGGGAATGGCGTCGCGCTTGACCGCAAAGGCCGGCACCCACCACGAATGAATCACGTCGGCGGCAGTCACCAGAAAGCGCACTTTGGCGCCTACCGGCAGCACCAGGGGCTGGTCGACTTCGAGCAGATAGTGCTCGCCCTTGGTGGCCTGGTTATGGATCTGCTCGGCAGGGGTGGCCAGGTTGCTGAAGAATTCCACGTCCTGGCCCAGGTATTTGTAATGCCACTTCCACTGATAACCGGTGACCTGGATATCGATATCCGACTCGGTGCTGTCGTAGATGTTGATCAGGGTCTTGGTCGCCGGGATGGCCATCGCTACCAGGATCAGCAACGGCACCACGGTCCAGAGGATTTCCACGGTCGTGCTCTCGTGAAATTTGGCAGCCACCTGGCCCGTGGACCGGCGGTGCAGGATCATCGACCAGAACATCGCGCCAAACACGACAATGCCGATCACCACACAAATCCAGAAGATGGTCATGTGCAGGTCAAACACGGCGTGACTGACTTCAGTAGCCCCTGGCGCCATATTCGTTGTCCAGGCGGCGTGCGCCTGGCCGAATACCGACCACAACAGTAGGCCCATCCAAACGTGTGGATGTCGCGTCATTGCGGGTTCCCCTTTATGTTTCTTGTTATCCCGCCGGTTTGCACCTGCGGCGAAGGGAGCGGCTTCCATACTGCTTACAACCGCCAAGCCTTGCCTGCTTCATGCAGTTGGGCGTCATCAGCTAATTGCGTACAAAATCGAGTATAGACAGCCGGGGCAACCCCGCAATGTGTAGGGGCAAATGAGCACAAACAGACGGGCGGGCCCAATAAATACGGGGGCGCAAACGTTTATCCGACGAACGATGGCGATTCGATATAACGCATGCGCATAACCATGAAATAATTATGACAAACGCGTCTTAGGCCCTCGTATAAACGAGCTACCTTGTTCTTTCCCTTTTCCTACGCCTGTTTCAATGGAGCTTTCATGAACACCGCCGCATTGCGCGAGCAGATTTCCCGTGCCCATCAACACGAAGCCAGCACTGGCCAGCTTGCCCAGCAACTGGAAAAACAATTGCCGCACCTGCATTCGGCCATTTCCCTGGCTGACGGTGATCGCAACATTGTCATGACCCGTTTTGTTACTGCCTACATCGAGCTTGTCCCTGACTTGCTGGAAGCCGCCAATGACGTGGCGCGCGAAGCTGGCATCGAAAGCCAGATCAAGCCGGTACTGAAAATCGCCGAGCATTTCTTCCTGCAACCGCCCGCGATTCTTGCCGGCCACGAAGGCCTCGACGGCCTGCTGGACGAGGCCTACCTGGCCCATCGCCTGGTAGAAGAAGTCAACGATCTGTACATCACGCACTTCGGTCAGCCGTTGATTCCGGCGGACACCACCGTGGCCAACTTGATCGCTCATCAGTTGATCGGCGAAGCATTTGCCAACCAGTTGGACGAAGCCGTGCATTTGGCGGTGGATGAAATGCTCAACGAAGACAGCTTTGCGCTGGAGTCGGTCGAAGCTTACCGCGAGACGCTCAAGAGCCCGAACACGGAAGCGGCGTGGAAGCGCTGGCCGTGCCTGTCGCGGCAGCTGGGGGTTGAGTTGGCGTTGGATCAGCCGGCTTAACTCTTCAATATGAT
>NZ_JANLOF010000088.1:0-56445 GCF_025466135.1 Pseudomonas sp. 14P_5.3_Bac1
TCGCCCCATTTCAATCACACACTTTTTGTCTGATCCACCGCTATCGCCGGCAAGCCAGCTCCCACATTTGACCTGTGTCGCCTGATAGACTCTGCCCACTTTCCCCGCCCGCGAGCCGCCCTCATGCTCCACGTGTTATTCAGCGTTTACCTGAAGATGCTGGTGCTCTACAGCCCGTTCTTCGTGCTGTCCTGTTTTATCAGCCTGACCCGTGGTTACTCCAGCAAGGAACGGCGGCGATTGGCCTGGAAAGTAGCGCTGGCAACGCTGGTGTCGAGCGTGTTGCTGTACCTGTTCGGGCGGGTGATTTTCAGCGTGTTCGGCATCACCGTGGACGCTTTTCGCATCGGCGCCGGCAGCGTGCTGTTCATCTCGGCGCTGGGCATGGCCCAAGGCAAGTCGGCGGTACAGACCGACAACGTGCAGCAGGACGTGACCATCGTGCCGCTGACCATCCCGCTCACCGTCGGCCCGGGCACCATCGGTGCGCTGCTGGTGATGGGCGTGAGCCAGCCGCACTGGGATGACAAGATCATGGCCATCCTCAGCATTGCCCTGGCCAGCCTCACGGTGGGCGTGGTGCTGTACCTGTCCAACCGCATCGAACGCATTCTGGGCGACCAGGGCTTGCAGATTGTCAGCCGGTTGATGGGGTTGTTCGTGTGCGCCCTCGCCGCGCAGATCATCTTTACCGGCGTACGCGGTTATCTGGTGCCCTAGATACGGTACTTGGCGATGGCCAACTGGACCTTGTCACCGGCGCTCTCACGCATCAGCTGGAGCGTCGTTTCGTTGACCACCGCGGTATTGAGCACCAGGCAGGTTTGCCCGCTGAAGGCCTCGAACGAGGCGCTGTCCCATTCCAGAAAGGGCAAGCCGACCTGCTTGCTCACGCCGTGACTGCTGTAGGTCACCAGCACCATCATCACTTCTCCCTCGGTTTCGGCGCAGGAGGCCAGGCCGAAATCACCGCCCTGATGCACCGTGCTATTGCGTTTGAACAGGTCGAACGTCGCGGGTTGCTGCTTCAACGCCTCCAACGCATCCGCCGCCAGCTTGGGCAGTGCGGTGAGCAACGGTCCTGCCAGCGACGTCGAGGCCAGCATCGCCGCAATGATGTTCAGTGCCGCCAGTTGCACGGTCAGGCCTTTGCCCGAGCGCGTGACCCGCTCGAAGCGGCTGCGCACCGGCAGCCAGCCCAGACTGACCATCACCTTGATAAATTCGTCGTACCAGGCTTCGGTGCCGCGTTGAACCTTCAACACATCGCTGACGTAGCTGCTCGCAAGCAAATAGCTCTTGCGAACGTATTCGCGGTTGGGGGCGGACATCCCCTCGATAAACGAGATCACGCCGTTGTTCACCACCGCCGCGTTGCTGTCATCGTCCGTGCCCATCGGCGCAGAGGTCTGTACACCCGGCGCTCCCGGCAACTTGTAGGCGGCAATCAACTTGCGCCTCTTTACGCTGTTGATCCTTCGGTGCTGTCGCTCCATTTTCAGTTCTCCACAGGCACCCCACATGGGGCGTGTGTTCACACTAGTCCAGCCGCGAGCGCGCTTTCCAGACCACAAACATCACTTGCCGGCATGCGGCGAGCTACGCCACCCAACGATTGCTGGGCGGCCCTTGAGCCCTTCCGGATTTCGTCGATAAAAAAAGAAAAAGCCCCGAATAACGGCGGGCGTTAACCCAGCGTTACTCGGAGCTTTCCGGCGTGCGACAGGCCGTTTTCAGGAGGCGGGTTTTTCGCCATACCAGCGCGGCGTGTACACCCACGCACCGCCACCGGCGCGCGGGAATACGCACGTGGTGGACGAGCCGATCAGCACCATGGTGCGCATATCGACCTGTTCAGGCGTCAGTTGCCCAAGCGTGGTGACACGCAGTGTCTGGCCTGGGCGACCGATATCGCGCCCCAGCACCACCGGCGTTTCAGCCGTGCGGTGCAGCGCAACGATTTCCAGCGCGCGCCCCAATTGCCATGGCCGCGAACGCGAGATCGGGTTGTAAAAGGCCAGCGCCAAGTCGGCCTGGGACGCAAGGTCCAGGCGCTTTTCGATGATCGACCAGGGCTTGAGGTTGTCCGACAGCGACATCACACAAAAGTCATGCCCCAGCGGCGCACCCGCCTGCGCAGCGGTGGCAAGCGACGCCGAGACGCCTGGCAGAATCTGCAGGTCAACCTGATGCCAGGCCGGGTTACTCGACTCATGCAAGGCCTCGATCACCGCAGCCGCCATGGCGAACACGCCGGGGTCTCCGGACGATACCACCACAACTGAACGCCCTTGCGCGGCCAGCTCGAAGGCATGGCGCGCACGCTGCATTTCTTCGCGGTTATCGGTGCAGTGCTGCACTTGGTCGTCACGAAATGGCCCGGCCATGCGCACATAGGTTTCGTAACCGAGCACATCGGTGCAGAGCGCCAGTTCAGCCTTGACCGCCGGCACCATCAACTCGGCGGCGCCAGGGCCCAGGCCAATCACCGCCAGACGGCCGCGCGGGCGCCCGACTTGCGCCAGGTCCAGGGGCTGCTCAGCGACGCTGATGAAAATGTCCGCCTCTTGCGTGACGCTGGAAAACAGCAGCGGCACATTCAACGCCAGCGCAGCCTCGTGCAGCGAAGGTTCGGCCATCTGTGTATCGCTGGCCAACACGCAGGCCAGGGATTGAACGGCAATACCCGCGTCGTGCAATGCCGCCCGCACACGCTCAGCCAAGTGCGCGCCGGGCTTGCAGGTGACGCACACGTTCTGCGAATAAATCAGCAACTCGTTGGCGGCAGGCACGCGCTCGGCGCTGCCCACATGAATCGCCAGACGCGCTTGCTGATCCTGCGGCAGATTGGCCTGAGCCAGCCAGGGCGCCGTGCCTTCGATGCGCACGCTTTCGCCGGCCAGCAGGTCCGAGACAAAACGCTTGCCCAGCTCCAGATCCGCCAGCTGATAACCGGCCGGCGGGTTGAGCAGGCAGGTGCCGAACCGCAACTCGCCACTGGTGGTGATCGCGGCAGGCACGCCCAACGCGGCGGCAATGTCGCGCGCCATCACGTTCACGCCACCGAGACCGCCGAGCAACGGCACCACGGCGCTGCCGTCTTCCGCCACGGCCAGCACGGCGGGTTCCTCGCCCTTTTCCAGCAGCAGCGGCGCCAGGGTGCGGATCACGATGCCGGCAGCGCACAGCGCAATCAGCGGCGTGCCCTGTTGATACAGCTGGCGCAGGGTCGCGCCGAACTCACTGTAGGTCTGGTCGGCGCCTTCAACGCGCCCGGCCAAGCCGTGGATCAGCGCGCCGGGGTAAACCTGCGCAATCCTGCGCGCCGTGGCCAGGCTGCCCTGGCCCAGAATGACAATCGCCGGGCGCATCAACCTTGCCACCTTTCGCCGGGCACGATGATCAGCGAGAAGTACGGTGAAGACGCCGGGTCGACCTGATCCAGCGGCACGATTTTCTGGTTGGCCATGGTCGCGCGCTCTACGTACAGCGCGCGTTCGGCCAGGCCCAGTTCTTCCAGCACCTGACGCACCTTGGGGAAGTTACGCCCCAGCTTCATGATCACCGCCGCATCGGCATCCGCCAGGCGACGCTTGAGGTCGTCATGGGGCAGCACGCCCGAGAGCACCGACAGGCTCTGATTGCGATACACCAGCGGCGCGCCGAGTACCGAGGCGCCGCCGAGCATCGAACACACGCCGGGAATCACCTGGGCGTCATAGCGCTCGGCCAGGCGATCATGCAGGTACATGTAGGACCCGTAGAAGAACGGGTCACCTTCGCAGATCACCGCCACGTCGCGGCCGGCGTCCAGGTGCGCGGCCACGTCGAGGCTGGCCGTGTCGTAGAAGTCGCTGATGACTTGCTCGTAGGACAGCGGCGCCGGCAGCACTTCGGTGGTCACCGGGTACACCAGCGGCATCAGGGTCTGCTGCGCGACCAAGTGGTCTTCGATGATGCCGAACGCATTGCCCTTCTTGCCCTTGGCCACGAAGTAGGCCACCACCGGCGATTCGCGCAGCAGGCGCAGGGCCTTGAGGGTGATCAGTTCCGGGTCGCCGGGGCCCACGCCCAGACCGATCAAACGTCCGCGTGCCGACATTATTCGACCTCCGTGGCCAAGGCGTTGACCGCAGCGGCCGCCATCGCACTGCCGCCCAGACGCCCTTGCATGATCACGAACGGCACGCCACGGCTGTCGGCCGCCAGCATGGCCTTGGACTCGGCAGCGCCGACAAACCCGACCGGGAAGCCCAGGATCAATGCAGGTTTTGGCGCGCCGGCATCGAGCATCTCCAGCAGGTAGAACAGCGCGGTCGGCGCGTTGCCGATCACCACCACGCTGCCTTCCAGGTGCGGGCGCCACAGCTCCAGCGCGGCAGCAGAACGGGTGTTGCCCAGCGCGCGCGCCAGTTCCGGCACGCTGTCGTCGCGCAGGGTGCAGATCACCTCATTGTTGGCCGGCAGGCGCGCACGGGTTACGCCTTCGGAGACCATCCGCGCATCGCACAGAATCGGCGCACCGGCGGCCAGCGCATCGCGCCCGGCCTTGCCTGCGCCTTCGGAGAACTGCAAGCCATCGATGGCCTCGACCATGCCGCAGGCATGGATCACCCGCACCGCGAGTTTTTCCAAATCAGCCGGGATGCGGTCCAACTTGGCTTCCGCGCGAATAATGGCGAAGGAGTTGCGATAGATCTCCTGACCGTCGCGGATGTAATCAATCATCGGTGTTGCTCCGTGAGCGTGCGCGTAACAGGGCGCCCGCCGCTTCAATGGAAAGAGTGCGCGCGTGCAGCCGGCCGAAACCTGGCTGGGCTGCATCGCGAAAATAGACGTCGTAGTGGCCGGGGCTCACCGCCAGCAACGTGACAGCCGCGGTGTGTGCGGCCGCGCAGGAGCGTGGGCAACCGGACAGGTGCACCTCAACGCCAGGTTGCAGCGCGGCCAATTGCAGGGCGTCGGCCTTGGTGTCGGCCAGGCCTTTGCCACAGCCGCTTGAGCCGGTGCAGGCAATCAGGCGCGCCAGGGGTTGGTCGACTGAGCAGAGAAAGCCCAGGTGCGCCAGACGTTCAGTCACTGCGCCGTGGCTTTTAATGTTGGGCAGCAGCACGCCCTGCCATGGCGTGAAACGTAAAGTGCCGTCGCCGAACTCCAAGGCCAACTGCGCGGCGCCTTTGAGCATGCTTGAATCCAGGCGACCCAGCGGTGCAACGGCGGCGACGTAGAACTGATCTTTTTGCCGCTGTGGATAACTGCCCAAGTGCAGTAAAGCCCCACTGGCCGGGCGCTTGAAGCCTTCCACCGGCAGCAGCGGCAGGCTCAGACGGGCCAGTAAGTTATCCACAGACAGATGACGCATACGGGTTTGCGTGGGCGTCGCCACGTCGAGAAACAGCTCCAGCACTGCAACGACCAGAGCATGGCCTTGCTCCAGGGGCACGGCCGCCAATGGCGCATCCAACCCAGGGCAACCGGCCAGCCCGAAGGCCAATAATGTTTCGCCATCGCGCTCAAACGCCGACAACCACAGGTCGTGGTGATGCTCGAGCATCGCCAGGGCTTCACCGCCATCGAGCTGCACGGCGAACTTGGCCGACAACTCATGGAACCGTGGATGGTTTTGCAAGGTGGCGAGGATCTGCCCGGCCAACGGTCGGGTGTCGAACAACATCTGAGTGTCGATACCGGCGCTGGGGCTGAGCATCAGGTTGCGCACATCATCGCCAGCCGCGTTGTTCGGGCCAAGGCCTGCGGCCAGCAGCGCGGCGATCAAGGCCTGCTGCTCGGCACCGATCCCGCGAATCTGCAGATTGGCGCGGTTGGTGGCCTCGATCACTCCACCGGCGTTGGCCTGGGCCGCGTCCGCCACGGCCATCGCTTGGGCGGCAGTGATGGCGCCACCGGCCAGCTTGATCCGGCAAATGCCGCCATCCAACGCCTGGACAATACGCAGCAACCCCGGACAAGCCGAGGGGCGCAAGGTGTTCAGAGCAGGTGTTGGGTTCACGGGGCTACCGGTTGACGGGTAAAGGCGCGGTATTATGCCTGCTTTGTCCGGCGGCATGAAAAGCCTGCCCGTCGGATGTCGTTCAAGGAATTGATATGTCGCCCTGGCTGACGGTAGTAGGCATCGGTGAAGACGGCTTCAAGGGGCTGGGCAGAAACGCCCGGCACGCCCTGTTGCGCGCCTCCCGGATTATAGGCGGCCAGCGTCAGTTGGACCTGTTGCCGGTGTGTATTCGTGGTGAGCGGCAGTTGTGGCCGAGCCCGTTTTCCCTGGCGCCCGTGTTGGCGCAACGCGGCGAGCCTGTGTGCGTGCTGGCCAGCGGCGACCCGATGTTCTATGGCGTGGGCGCCAGTCTGGCGCGGCAGGTGGCGGCTGAAGAGTTGCTGATTTTACCGGCGCCGTCGTCGGTGTCGCTGGCGGCGGCGCGGTTGGGCTGGCCATTGCAGGACGTGGTGACGTTGTCAGTGGTTGCGCGGCCGTTGGCGGCGCTGCATGCGCAGCTGGCCAGCGGCGTGCGGTTGCTGGTGTTGAGCAACGATGGCCGCAGCCCTGCGGCGATTGCTTCGCTGTTGGTTGAGTCCGGGTTTGGGGCCAGCCGTGTCAGTGTGTTTGAACACGTGGGCGGCGCGGATGAACAGCGCATTGACGGGCTGGCGGTTGATTGGCCACACGCTTCGGTTGCGGATTTGAATCTCGTCGCCATTGACTGCGTGGCCGACGCCAACACGCCGCGCCTGTCGCGCCTCGCCGGCCTGCCGGACTCAGCCTTCAAACACGACGGCCAACTGACCAAGCGTGACGTGCGCGCCATGACGCTCGCCCGCCTCGCACCGATGCCCGGCGAGTTGCTCTGGGACGTAGGCGCGGGCAGTGGCTCCATCGGCATCGAATGGATGCGTGCCCATCCCAGCTGCCGCGCGCTGGCGATTGAAGCCGACGCAGGCCGCCAAGGCCTGATCGAACACAACCGCGACGCCCTTGGGGTGCCCGGTTTGCAACTGATTCGCGGGAAGGCGCCGAACGTGCTGCACGGACTGGAGGCACCGGACGCGATCTTCATCGGCGGCGGCGTCACCCGCGAGGGTGTGCTCGACACCTGCTGGCAGCAGCTGCGTCCAGGTGGCCGCTTGGTGGCGAATGCCGTGACTCTGCAAAGCGAAATGACCCTGATGGCCTGGCGTGCGGAGCACGGCGGCGAGTTGACTCGCATTCATGTGGCGCAGGCCCAGCCGTTGGGTGAGTTCGATACTTGGCGCCAAGCGCTGCCAATCACCTTGCTGGAAGTGGTCAAGCCGTTATGAAAAGGATTCTGCTGTTGGGCGGCGTGACGGAAGCGCTGGCCATCGCCCGTACGCTGGGGCCTGAGCATATCTACAGTTTGGCCGGGGTGGGCCGTGTGCCTACCGATCTCTCCTGCCACGTGCGCGTCGGTGGTTATGGCGGGGCTGAAGGCCTGGCGCAGTTTGTTCGCGATGAAAATATCAGCTTGATCCTCGACGCCACCCATCCGTATGCCGCTCAGATCAGCCGGAACGCCGCGCAGGCGGCGCGGCTGTGCGACATCCCTTGCTGGGCGTTACGCCGCCCGGCGTGGCAACCGCAGGCAGGCGATGACTGGCGTGAAGTCAGTGATTGGGCCGAGCTGGTGGCAGCGTTGAAACCCTTCAAGCGCCCTTTGTTCACGCTGGGGCGCGAGCCATTGCAGCACCTCGATGAAATCCCCGCGGATCAGTTCTGGACGCTACGCGCCCTGGATGTGTATCCCGGCAATGCACGCTGCGAAGTCATCGGTGCCCGTGGGCCGTTTCTGCTTGAGGATGAGCGCGCCTTGTTTGAGCGGCGTGGGATTGATGTGCTGATCAGCAAAAACAGCGGCAGTGCGGCCACTGAGCCGAAGCTGGAAGTGGCGCGGGAGCTGGGAATGCCGGTGCTTGTCTTGAAGCGTCCAGTGTTGGCGGCGGTAGATCGAGAGTTCACCGACGTGGCTGCGGTGCTACAGGCAGTCAACACGCTCTAAACACCCCCTTTCCAATGTGGGAGCGGGCTTGCTCGCGAAGGCGGTGGGTCAGTCAATCAATCACTGGCTGACCCACCGTTATCGCGGGCAAGCCCGGCTCCCACATTTGGATTGTGGCGGGCGCAAAATTTTGGCCAGGCACAAATAAGTGTGGGAGCGGCTTGCCTGCGATGGCGGTGGGTCAGTCAGCCTGGTCGTTACTGATACACCGCCTTCGCGAGCAAGCCCGCTCCCACATTTGGATTGTGGCGGGCGCAAAATTTTGGTCAGGCACAAATAAGTGTGGAAGCGGGCTTGCCCGCGACGGCGGTGGGTCAGTCAGCCTGGTCGTTACTGATACACCGCCTTCGCGAGCAAGCCCGCTCCCACATTTGGATTGGGGCGGGCGCAAAATTTTGGTCAGGCACAAATGAGTGTGGGAGCTGGCTTGCCCGCGATGGCGGTGGTTCTGTCAGCCTGGTCGTTACTGATACACCGCCTTCGCGAGCAAGCCCGCTCCCACATTTGGATTGTGGCGGGCGCAAAATTTTGGTCAGGCACAAATGAGTGTGGGAGCTGGCTTGCCTGCGATGGCGGTGGGTCAGTCAGCCTGGCCGTTACTGATTCACCGCCTTCGCGAGCAAGCCCGCTCCCACATTTAGTTTGTGGCGGGCGCAAAATTTTGGTCAGGCACAAATA
Organism: Pseudomonas sp. 14P_5.3_Bac1; assembly: GCF_025466135.1. NCBI lineage: Bacteria > Pseudomonadati > Pseudomonadota > Gammaproteobacteria > Pseudomonadales > Pseudomonadaceae > Pseudomonas > Pseudomonas sp. 14P_5.3_Bac1. The sequence continues at coordinate 8,706 of NZ_JANLOF010000088.1, forward strand.
AGTGTGGGAGCTGGCTTGCCTGCGATGCGGGCGACTCGGTCTTCCAGCCACGCCAAGGTGATGCCATCGCAGGCAAGCCAGCTCCCACAGGGTTAAGATTGGCAATCTGTGGTTCCCGACTATCATGAAGGCAACCACTGCGACACCAAACCACACCGCCCTTTTTTACTTATCCCCACCGATCAGGCTAAATACGCACCTGATCGCTTAACCCTACGGATTGTCCGCCATGGCCCGTCAACGCTTTGCAATTGTGTGGATCGCCTGCTTTGCAGTGCTGTTCAACGCCTTTGCCATGCCGATGGCGAGTGCGATGCAGCAGTCCAGCGACCCTGTTCAGCAATTGCTGTGGGGCAGCTTTTGCTCCTCCAATGGCGCCAGCCTGAAGACCATTGCCCTGGGCAAGCTGGACATTCCGGCGCCGCAGCAGGACGACCACTCCACCATGCAGCACTGCTGGTGTTGCTCGGGCTCACCGCCTTTGGTGGCCTTGCCGGGGCATGTGCCGCAGTTGTATCTCACGCGTTTTGCGGCGGCGCAGAGCCTGCCGCCGCCTTCATTGCAAGCCCCTACCCCGCGCCAGCAATGGCCGAGCCTCAACCCGCGCGCGTCTCCAACGGTCTGATTTCTTCGCAAGTGAACTGCGTTTAGAACCGTTCTGGAGAACTGCCATGCTCAAATCTTCCCTGCTTCTGGCTGCGTTGTTGCTGCCGGTGTGTGTTGCTGCGAATGCCGATGACTACAAGGCCGGCGACCTGCTGGTCAGCGATCCCTGGTCACAGGAGCTGCCACCGAATGCGCCGACCGTCGCTGCGTATTTCGTGATTCATAACACCGGCGAAACGCCGGACCGCTTGCTTGGCGTCGAGACGCCGGTAGCGGATAAGGCCGAGCTGCACGAGCATGTGATGCAGGGCGACCTGATGAAGATGCAACAAGTGCCCAGCGTTACCGTGCCGGCCAAAGGGGATTTGACCTTCGCGCCAATGGCCTATCACGTGATGCTGCTGGGCCTCAAAGACCGCAGCCGGCTGGCCGACGGCAAGCAATTTCCACTGACCCTGACCTTCGAAAAAGCCGGCAAGGTTGAAGTGGAAGTTTCGGTGCAGAAAACGCCGCCAGCGGCTGGCCACGAGTCTATGCACGCGCAATAGGCCAACCTCGATGGGCGCCCCTCGCGCCAGGTTATCCGTGCAACGCCGCAAGCCCCTGGGGTTGATGCGCGCCAGCTGGATCAGCCTGTTCGCCATGCTGATGATCTTTATCGGTCCGCTGATTTCCCAAGCGATGCCGATGGATCATCACGCCGGTATGTCGATGGACATGTCCATGGACATGCCCAGCTGCCATGGCGATGCACCGCAACACAGCAAAGCGCCTGACAAGCACCACGTGCTCTGGGAAAAGTGCGGCTATTGCAGCCTGCTCTTCAGTTGCCCGGCCCTGCCCGGCAGCGTGTCCTATATCACCCTCGGCACCGCGCCACCCGCCAACGCCCTCACCCCCGCCCCACGCCTGGGCCATGCCCGGCAGAGCATTTTCCCCGGCGCCCGCAGCCGCGCGCCCCCCATCACCGCGTAAGCATTTCACCGCGTTACTTCACACCGGCCGACTTTAGACAGACAGCCGCAGGCTGCTGGCCGTGTTGTTTACGAATGATTGATGGAATTTTTCATGTCCAGGTTTTCTGCTGACACCCGTATGGGATGTACCCCCGTTTTCGCTGTTCTGTGTGGCGCACTGTTGGTGCCACAGGTACACGCCGATGATCATGAGTTAAGCCCCACGGTGATCACCGCGATTGCTCCCAGCTCGCCGCTGACCGTGATCACCAACCCCAAAGACCCACGCCAACCGGTGCCGGCCAGCGATGGCGGCGACTACCTCAAGACCATCCCAGGCTTCGCCCTGGTGCGCAACGGCGGCACCAATGGCGACCCGGTGCTGCGCGGCATGTTCGGTTCGCGCCTGAATATCCTCACCAACGGCGGCATGATGCTCGGTGCCTGCCCAGGCCGGATGGACGCACCGACCTCCTACATTTCACCGGAAACCTACGACAAGCTCACCGTGATCAAAGGCCCGCAAACCGTGCTCTGGGGCCCGGGCGCGTCGGCCGGCACCATTCTGTTCGAGCGTGAGCCGGAGCAGTTCGGCGAGTTGGGCACGCGGGTCAACGCCAGCGTGCTGGCCGGCTCCAACGGGCGCTTCGACAAAGTCATCGATGCCGCCGCCGGCGGGCCGCTGGGCTACGTGCGCGTGATCGGCAACCAGGCACACGCCGATGACTACAAGGACGGCAACAACGACACGGTTGCCTCGCGCTACGACAAGTGGAACGGCGACGTCGCCGTCGGTTTTACCCCCGACGCCGACACCCTGCTGGAACTTACCGCCGGCCGTGGCGATGGCGAAGCGCGTTACGCCGGGCGCGGCATGGACGGTTCGCAGTTCCTGCGCGAAAGCCTCGGGCTGCGTTTTGAAAAATCCAACATCGGCGAAGTGCTGGATAAGGTCGAGGCCCAGGTCTACTACAACTACGCCGACCACGTGATGGACAACTACAGCCTGCGCACGCCGTCGGGCACCGGCATGATGGCCGGGCCCATGGCCTCCAACGTCGACCGCCGTACCCTCGGCGCGCGGATCAAGGCCACCTGGCGCTGGGCCGATGTGCAGTTGATCAGCGGCCTGGATGCGCAGACCAACGAGCATCGCCAGCGCAGCAGCATGGGCATCGACACCTACAAGGATCTGCCGCGCAACAAGGACGCCAACTTCCACAACTATGGCGTGTTCGGCGAACTGACCTGGTACGCCGCCGACCGTGATCGCCTGATCACCGGCGCGCGCCTGGACCGCGCCTCGGCCAAGGATTTTCGCCAGAGGACCGGTTCAGGAATGATGTCCCGCCCCAACCCGACCGCCGACGACACCCGCGCCGATACGCTGCCGTCGGGCTTTGTGCGCTATGAGCACGACTTGGCCGACAGCCCCACCACCGTCTACGCCGGGCTGGGCCATTCGGAACGTTTCCCGGATTACTGGGAGCTGTTTTCCCCTAAGACCGGCGCGGTCGGTTCAGTGAATGCCTTCGAGGGTGTGAAGCCGGAAAAGACCACCCAACTCGACTTCGGCGCGCAGTACAAAACCGCTGACGTAGAAGCCTGGGCCTCGGCTTATGTCGGCCAGGTGCGCGACTTCATCCTGTTCGACTACAAGCCCGGCATGATGGGCACCACCTCCCAGGCGCGTAACGTCGATGCACGGATCATGGGCGGCGAACTCGGCGCGGCCTACAAGTTGACCCGCCACTGGAAAGCCGATGCCAGCCTCGCCTATGCCTGGGGCAAGAACACCAGCGACGGCAAGGCCCTGCCGCAAATGCCGCCGCTGGACGCGCGTTTCGGCCTGACCTACAGCGAAGACGACTGGAGCGCTGGTGCCTTGTGGCGCGTGGTTGCAGCGCAAAACCGCATCGACCAAAACAAGGGCAACGTGGTCGGCAAGGACTTCGACAAAAGCGGCGGCTTTGGCGTGTTCTCGCTGAACGCGGCGTACCGCATCAATAAGCACTTCAAGGTCAGCACCGGCGTCGACAACCTGTTTGGCAAGGCCTACGCCGAGCACTTGAACCTGGCCGGCAACGCCGGTTTCGGCTACCCGGCCAGCGACCCGCAAGCCATCAAGGAACCGGGGCGCACGCTCTGGACCAAGGTGGACATGAGCTTCTAACAGCTTCGCGAGCAAGCCCGCTCCCACACTTGGAATGCATTTCAAATGTGGGAGCGGGCTTGCTCGCGAAGGCGGCATAACCGACAAAAATTTTTAAAGCCTTTGCGGAGCACCCGATGACCACTCAAAAGATTTCCTTCTACAACCTGGCCTGGCGCTGGCACTTCTACGCCGGGCTTTTCGTCGCGCCGTTCATGGTGCTGCTGGCCCTCACCGGCATCATCTACCTGTTCAAACCCCAGCTCGACCCGCTGATGTACGGCGAGCTGCTCACCGTGCAAAGCGCCGAACACGCCCTGAGTGCCGACGAGCAATTACAGCGAGCGCAGGCAGCCTTTCCCCAAGGCAAAATCAGTAAATACCTGCCACCGGCCGACGCCACCAGCAGCGCGCAGTTCGTGATGCATGACAACGGCCGCGAAGTGACCGTATTCGTGGACCCGTACCGCGGCACTGTACTTGGCGAACAGGATGCCAACTACAACCTGCAAGCCATCGCCCGCGCACTCCACGGTGAGCTGATGATCGGCACCGTCGGCGACCGCCTGGTGGAACTCGCCGCCGGTTGGGGCGTGATGCTGGTGGTGTCCGGCCTGTACCTGTGGTGGCCGCGCGGCAAGTCGTCGGCCGGGGTGTTGTGGCCACGGTTCAACGCGCGAGGGCGCGTGTTCTGGCGCGACATGCACGCCGTCGCCGGTTTCTGGGGGGCGGCGTTTTTACTGGTGATGCTGCTCAGCGGCATGACCTGGACCGGCTTCTGGGGCAAGCAATACGCCGCGTTGTGGAATCGCTTTCCGGCGGCAATGTGGAACAACGTGCCGCAGTCGGATCAGCAGGCGCGCAGCCTCAATACCGCCAGCCAGCAAACCGTGCCGTGGGCGATGGAAAACACGCCGATGCCGATGTCCGGCGACCACGCCGAACACATGAACCACGGTGCCATGCAGTCGGGCCCGGCCGCGCCGACCGTGCGCTTGCAGCAGGTGGTCGATCTGGCCAATTCACGCAAGGTTGAGCCCGGTTACAGCATCACCTTTCCAAGCACCGCCGACGGCGTGTTCACCGTCGCGGTGTTCGCCAACGACCCACGCAACGACGCCACCCTGCACGTGGACCAATACACCGGCAAGGTGCTCGCCGATGTGCGCTGGGAACACTACAACACGCTGGCGCGCGCCACCGAGACGGGTGTGATGCTGCACGAAGGCAAGATGTTCGGTTGGGTCAACCAACTGATCGTTCTGCTGATCTGCCTGATGATTTTACTCAGCGCGGTGAGTGGCGTGGTGATCTGGTGGAAACGCCGGCCTGCCGGTGGCCTGGGTGTGCCGCCGCTGCGCCATGACGTGCCGAAGTGGAAAACCGCGATGGTGATCATGCTCGCGCTGGCGATCATTTTCCCCTTGGTCGGCGCTTCATTGATCGCGGTGTGGGCCTTGGATCGGCTGGTGTTGGCGCGCGTTTTCAACCAACGTGAATCCACCTCAGGTTCTGCATGAGGCAGGCGAGATGCGCCACCCTGGACGACACCTACAACGACCTGCGCAACCTGGGCAGGATCTTCGACGTGCAGGACGCACCAACGCGTTGATCGCGCAAATGCAAGCGCAAGTTGCCTAGGTGCAAAGGGCTGTTGTTGCTGCTGAGCATGGCGCGCCCGCTCAATGCCTTGATGGCCGGCGAACAGACCGCCGTGACCCTCGGCCTCAACGCACGCACTGTGCGGTTGAAGGTGTTCCTGGTCGCCTCGTTGATGACCGCAGTGCTGGTGTCGATCAGCGGCTCCATCGGCTTTGTCGGGCTGATGGTGCCGCACATTGCCCGGCGTCTGGTCGGCGCCGAGCATCGGCGTCTATTGCCGGTGTGCGTGCTGCTGGGCAGTGTGCTCCTGGTGTGGGTCGACGTGGCCACGGCGGCGATTGGCGGGCTGTTTTTTATCGGGCTGATGCGCAAGCGCTGATAACACCTCAGAGTTCGTCCTTGTCCCGGCCGTACTCGACGTCCAGCGGATCAGGTTCAGCCTGCAGGTTGGCTTGCCACGCCTTGCCCAACACCCCTGCGCGGGTCCAGAAGGCGTCGGTTTCCAGCACCGCCAGCTGGCCGGCCGCCCACAAACCGCTGACCAGCGCGCTGGGCAAGACCGACGCACCGGCACTCAGCAATTGCGTCTCGGCCGCCGTGAAACCGGGCACATACTTGAGCAGCGCGCCGCCCCGGCACGTCAGGTACACACTCTCGGCGACCGGGCGGTTGATCTTGACGATATCCAGGTACGACCTCAGCTCGTTGCCGGAGACAAAATTGTTCAGCAGCTTCACTTCCTGAGCTTGCAGGTCCGGCACAGCAGCCATGCCTTTGTAGAAGGCCTGCACGGCGTTAACGGCGTAGCCGAACAGAGGGTGCGCGACCGTGACCTCAAGCCCGGCGCGCTCGAACCGGAACAGTTTCACAATCGTGTCCTGCAGCCAGGCGTGGCGGTCCTCTACGGGTTCAAGTGGCACAAACCCGGTAATCCCGGGACAGGTCAGCACCGCGCCCAGGTATTCGACACCCTTGAATGGGCCCACCTGTTTGCGAGCCCAGCGCGCCGCGTCATCGGCATGGCTGAACAGCGGCCCGCAAAACGACAGCAAGTGCGGGTTGTGTTCGAACGGCCAGGGTTCGGCATTGGGCTCCCACTGCGCCGTTACGGTCTGCTCCTTGCCCCACACGGTGCTGCGCACCCGCACCTCCAGCGCGCCCTTGGCAGCCAGTTCTTTGACAAAACTTGCGACGGTCGAGCCGCCCTCAAGCAGACGCCGGTCGATGGCGCCCGCTTGGCTGAGCATTGCGTACGCCAACTGCCGGCCATTTTTATCGACCACATAGCTGAGCAGCGCACCGTCGGCACACAGCAGGTAAAGCGGCAAGCCTCGGCTTCTGGACAGACTGCCGAGGAAGCCGACGCCACCGGCCAACGCCTGGGGAGTGAAGAAACTGGTGGCCATGGCATCGCTGGACGGCGCAATCGCAGCGGTAGAGGCGCACAAATACAGGCCATCCAAGCCATAGCCCTGGGGCAGCAAGCCGTCGGCAAAAACCTGTTCGAGCCGCGTGTAATTCCCGCGTACCAGCGGCAGAGTAGTCATGTAGGCATTTTTATTGACGGACTTGAGCACGTAACCGAACTGTACCTCTGGCCGCGGCGATGCCAATCGTTGTGCATAACGTACGGCGTCGTCGGCGCGGGCAAAGATCGGGCTGCACGGCGCATCGGCGAATACCTGCTTGATCTCCAGGGCCGGCAGTGTCGCCAGATTCGCCACGAAAGGCACGCTCAAGCGCCGGGCAAACCCCCACAACGCATTGCCCTTGACGACGCGCAGGTCGCCGGCCTTGGCGACCTGGCCGACGAAGTCACCCGGCAGCAGGGTACCGGCCCGCAGTTGGCGTTCGACCTCGGTGTCTACTTGGTTGCCGTTCAGTGGGTTCAGTGGCACCAGACGCGCTTTGAGCGCCGCTTCGTCCACCGAGCCGGTCAACTGGTAACGCAGGATCGTGCCTTGGGGCCCGAACAGGTATTCGCGCTGTATTCGAGGATCACGGTGCAACAGGTTCGACAGCACTGGGGTGGGCAGCATGCTCTGGTAGATAGCCTTTTGGTCGGCAGCCACCAGCATTTGCGTCTCCTCGCCAAGCACCGAGCGGTAGCGCGCAACGATGGTGCTGCCATGGGGGTAAAGCCCGCCAGTGACGGCGACATCGGGGTACACCCAGTTCAGCGCAAAACCCTGGGGCGGCACGGCCAATGGGTCGGTCGCCACGTACATGCCATCCGCCTGCCGCAGCAGCACCCCGCCATAGGTGCGGCGGCGTCCCTCGCCGATAATGTCGGCGGCATAACGCGCCGCATCATCCGCGTCGGCGAAGGCCGGGCTCAATCGGCGTCGAGCCAGGTGCTCGTAGCCGGCCCAGGTACGCGATACCACTCCCGGAGTGTCCCAGCACTGGCTGGTGTGAATCACCTTGAGTTCACCTCGGTCGGCCCAGTCCCGGACAAAGGCTTGCGCCGTTTTCTGGCCCGAGGCCAACAAGCGTTCGTCATCCTCAAGGAGCCTGTCCACCGGGCCGCCACTTCCCACGTTGAACGGCAGCGACACGTACCGCAGCAAGGCGCCCTCCTGGGTCGAGAAGTACACCGGCAGGGTGGTGCCATTGTTGTATTTCTCGCCTGCACGCTTGGTGTCATAGAGGGCGACGTACAGCACCTTGGGCATCACGAAGTAGCGGGTCAGCCAGGCTGTCGAGGCCGGCACGCCCGCCGGTTGCCACTGCTGCGAACGAAACAATGCGCACAGAACGAACCCGTCCGGAAACTGGAAATCGCCGCCCGCGATCGGGGTAAACACACGGTTGAGCTTGAACAGGGCACTCTGGTCGCCGACGCCTGCAACCTCGCTCGCCAGGTACTGCTCGGTGTCCTTGTGCTTGAGAATAAAACCGAAGTAGGCCTGCTCGGCGAGGTTGCGCCCATGAACCCGTGCGTGAAGGTTGCGAGCGGCCGCATCAGCGCTGTCAAACAGCGCGCCGTAGGTCGCGTAGTCAGGCGCGCCGACTCTTGGCGCATAGTCAAAATACGCCGTCCAGTCGTCATAGACCGGTGAGCGCGGGCCCCACAACGCGTTGCCCAGGATCACCCGCAAATCACCGGCTTCGGCCAGCACGATGACCCATTGCGCAGGCTTGACCTGCCCGCTGTCCAGTCGTTGCTGAGCGGAACTGCCACCCGGTTGCGGCGCAGTGTGGGTCAGCAGCCGTTGCTCGGCGCTGGAAGAACTGGGCGTGTACGCCAGTAAACAATCCTCGGCGGCCGACAGATAGGCCGGCTGCCCGTGACTGATCACATCGTGGATCTCATCGGCGGAAAAAACCTGCAGGTTGATCAGCGCGTCTTCACGGCTCCAGCGCCGCTGCGCCACCCAACCGGGGTCGACCATCGACAGCGCGGGGTGCGAGCCGTAACGCCCAAAAACCTGATAGGGCTCAGGCGCAATCAACGGGCCTTGCCCATCCGCAGGAAAAAACAGCAGCTGGGCAAACGGGTTGGCATCACTTGCCTCAGGCTCGGTGATAAAGAAACGTCCCTTATCGTCTTTGAGCACGTAGCCGCCATAGGCACGCTCGCGTCGCCGCCCTATCTGCTCGTGCGCATACACCGCTGCATCGTGAGCCGAAATAAAGGCGCGGCTCAACACGGCCCGATATGAACCGTCCAGCACCGCCGACTGGTTGTCCACCGGGCCGAGGGTTCGCCAGAGCAACCCCGCCGCCACTACCGACACCGTCGTTGAGGCAATCACCCGGCGCACATAGCCACGCGGGCTCAGCGTGCCGGCCAGCAGCGCGGCCTGGGCGCCGTTGTCGTCACCATCGGCGCCCGCCAGGTCGGTCGCAGAACCGGGCACTTGCAGCTTGAGCAGCGCGCCATCCGACGCCTGCTGATACAGATGCAGCCCACGCGTCTTGTCCTGCAGCGCCAGGGTCGCGCGTGACTGGGTGATGGCGGCAGCTACTTCGGCCGGGGTAAAGAAAGTGGAATACAGCCAGGGTTCACGTGCGGGAATGTCAGCGGCCAAAGGCGTGGCGCGGTAGTAGATAGCCTCCAGTCGAAAGTTGGAGGGCAGGCGTAACTGGCCATCGGCGCGCAACGGGAACCGTGCAGCAGGAGAGAACAACGGCGTGCCAAGTTCCTCGGGGTAAGTGGCCACGTACGCTTCGCCGCGCGTGTGCTTCAGCACAAAGCCCTGGGCTGAGCCTTCAGGGAACAACGCGCGCGCGGCCATCAGCGCCAGCTCTGCGCGCTCGAAGACCGGCGTGCAGAACGGCTGTTCCTCTGTCACCTGGGTGACGGCCGTGTTGATCCGCCAGCCGTGCTTGACCCGTCCGCGCACGCCTCCCCAGTGAGCATTGGCCACCACCACGCGCAAATCGCCGGCTTGCGCGGCCTGCCAGATCAACGACTCGAAGTCCGCAGAGGGCGCGAATGGCTCCTCACCGACAATGCGCTTTCTCAATAGCACTTCGGCCGCCGAGCCACTGCTCACGTATTTGAGCAATGAGCCTTCGGGGCCGCACAGATAGTGCGCCGCCACTGAACGCCGGTGTTCGATGATAAAACGCAGATCGGCAGGCGAGAAAAAACTGACGAACACCGAGGCCTGCTCATCGCTCATGCCGGGGTTGTGCAGCTTCACCTGCGCCATGTCCGGCGGGTGGGAGTGATAGAGCGCCTCGCAGGTATAGCCCTCGGGGGCGATGAAATTATCGTCGGCGTCGGTGGCCAGCACGATCCGATGATCGAAGGTGACGTGCTGGTCGGCCATGGGCGTTGTGGCAAACCAGTGGTGGCCCTGCTTGAGGATCGCGCCACCGAATTCCTTGTCGGCCGATGCGTAATCGGTCTGTTCGTAGGCCCAACGCGCGGCATCGTCCGCGCTGATAAACGGCGGGCTCAAGACCGGCAGGGTCGGCTGCGGCGCAGCGACTCGGGGGGTACGTGGCATACATTCAGTCCTTGGAAAGTGAGGAGCGCTCACTGTTGCACCAACGAGATTCCAGGCGGCGCTAGATAGTTGTCGACCACAGCACCACTTCAGCGCACCCCGTGCACCCACACCCCGCCAGCGCGCCGATCTGGTGCGCACGACCGGCCCGGCAGCGTCCGTCTGCCGCACAAACAAGCGCCCGCATGCACCTCGGCACAGCCTTTGCAAAAGCCTGTGCAATGCCCTCATAACAACTTGAGTTCCTGGAGATCGCACCATGAAGCGTCGCAGCTTGATCAAGGCTTTCACCCTGTCCGCCTCCATTGCCGCCATGGGGCTGACCTGGACCGTGCAGGCCGCCGAGACCATCAAGGTCGGCATCCTGCACTCGCTGTCCGGGACCATGGCAATCTCCGAGACCTCGCTAAAAGACATGGCGTTGATGACCATTGACGAGATCAACGCCAAGGGCGGTGTGAACGGCAAGATGCTCGAGCCGGTGGTGGTCGATCCTGCATCGAACTGGCCGCTGTTCGCTGAAAAAGGCCGTCAGCTGCTGACCCAGGACAAAGTCGCCGTGGTGTTCGGCTGCTGGACCTCGGTGTCGCGCAAATCCGTGCTGCCGGTGTTCGAAGAACTCAACGGTTTACTGTTCTACCCCGTGCAGTACGAAGGCGAAGAGATGTCGCCGAACGTGTTCTATACCGGTGCGGCGCCCAACCAACAGGCGATCCCGGCGGTGGAATACCTGATGAGCGAAGAAGGCGGCGGCGCCAAGCGCTTCTTCCTGCTCGGCACCGACTACGTGTACCCGCGCACCACCAACAAAATCCTGCGCTCGTTCCTGCATTCCAAAGGCGTCGCCGACAAAGATATCGAAGAGGTCTACACCCCGTTCGGCCACGCCGATTACCAGACCATCGTGGCCAACATCAAGAAGTTCTCCGCCGGCGGCAAGACCGCGGTGGTCTCAACCGTGAATGGCGATTCCAACGTGCCGTTCTACAAAGAGCTGGCCAACCAGGGTTTGAAAGCCACCGACGTACCGGTGGTGGCCTTCTCCGTGGGTGAAGAAGAACTGCGCGGCATCGACACCAAGCCACTGGTGGGCAACCTCGCCGCCTGGAACTACTTCCAGTCGGTGGAGAACCCGGTGAACAAGAAATTCGTCGCGGACTGGAAGGCCTACGCCAAGGCCCACAACCTGCCGGGCGCGGATAAAGCGGTGACCAACGACCCGATGGAGGCCACTTACGTCGGTATCCATATGTGGGCGCAGGCGGTTGAGAAAGCCAAGTCCACCGACGTCGACAAGGTGCGCGAAGCCATGGCCGGCCAGACCTTCGCCGCGCCGTCGGGCTTCACCCTGACCATGGATAAAACCAACCACCACCTGCACAAGCCGGTGATGATCGGCGAGATTCAGTCTGACGGGCAGTTCTCGGTGGTGTGGCAGACCCAGGAACCGATCCGCGCACAGCCATGGAGCCCGTACATTCCTGGCAATGACAAGAAGCCGGATTATGCGGTGAAGAGCAACTGATCCGAGGGGTGTCGGCACTTGAGTGCCGACACACACCCTGTGGGAGCTGGCTTGCCTGCGATGCAGACGACTCGGTGTATCTGATGCACCGCTATCGCAGGCAAGCCAGCTCCCACATTAGTTCGAGCAAGGCCCACGAATATGCCCACTGCCCTCTACCGCTTCATCCTGGCTACCCTGCTGTTGCTGCCTTTTGCCGCACACGCCAGCGACGCCGAAGACTTCCTCAACGCCAACCCGATGCAACAAGCCAAGCTGCTGCAGGACTGGGCCGCCCAGCCTGACCCGGCGCGCATCGAGCTGGTGGACGCCCTGCAACACGGTCAACTCACGCTCAACGGCGAAACCAAAACCGTGCGCCTGAACAACCGCCTGCGCGGCCTGCTCGACAACGTGCAGGCCAGTCAGCAGTTGCTCGCCGCCGACCCCAAGGTACGCCTGGGCGCCGCGCAAACCCTGCAAAAAACCGCGCAGCCTGCGCAGCTCAAATTCCTCGACCAGCAAGTGGCCGCCGAAACCAATGAGGACGTGCACACCGCCCTCAGCCTGGCCCTGGCCAACCTGCAATTGGTGGACAGCGACCCCGTCGTGCGCCTTGCCGCCGTGCGTTTGCTCGGCAGCACCGGCGACCCGTTGGCGCGCACGCGCCTCGAAGCCTTGCTCGCGCCTGGGGTCGAAACCGACGCCGGCGTACACACCGCCGCCGAGACCAGCCTGGCGCAGGTCAAACGCAAATTGATGGTCGGCGAGATCCTCGGCCAGGCCTTCAGCGGCATGTCCCTGGGCTCGATCCTGCTGCTCGCGGCCCTGGGCCTGGCGATCACCTTCGGCCTGCTCGGCGTGATCAACATGGCCCACGGCGAAATGCTGATGCTCGGCGCCTATTCGACTTACGTAGTGCAACTGATGATGCAGCGCTACGTGCCTGCGGCCATCGAGTTCTACCCGCTGATCGCGCTGCCGGTGGCGTTTTTTGTCACCGCCGCCATCGGCATGGCCCTGGAACGCACAGTGATTCGTCACCTCTACGGCCGCCCGCTGGAAACCCTGCTCGCCACCTGGGGCATCAGCCTGATGCTGATCCAGTTGGTGCGCCTGGTGTTCGGTGCGCAGAACGTCGAAGTCTCCAACCCGCAGTGGCTGTCCGGTGGCATTCAAGTGCTGCCCAACCTGGTGCTGCCGTACAACCGCATCGTGATCATCGCCTTCGCGCTGTGCGTGGTGGTGCTGACCTGGCTGCTGCTGAACAAGACGCGCCTGGGCCTCAACGTGCGTGCCGTTACCCAGAACCGCAACATGGCCGCCTGCTGCGGCGTGCCCACCGGGCGTGTGGACATGCTCGCCTTTGGCCTGGGCTCCGGCATCGCCGGCCTGGGTGGCGTGGCCCTGAGCCAGATCGGCAACGTCGGCCCGGACCTGGGCCAGAGCTACATCATCGACTCGTTCCTGGTGGTGGTGCTCGGCGGTGTCGGCCAGTTGGCCGGTAGCGTGATGGCCGCCTTCGGGCTGGGCATCGCCAACAAGATTCTCGAACCGCAGATCGGCGCCGTGCTCGGCAAGATCCTGATCCTCGCGCTGATCATTCTGTTTATCCAGAAACGCCCGCAAGGACTCTTCGCACTGAAAGGACGGGTGATCGACTGATGAACCAGCCATTGATGCTTACGGTCACGCAAAAGGCCGGCCCCACGCTGACGATAGCCGTCGGCGCGGTGATCCTGATCCTGCTGCTGGCGTTGCCTTTGTGTTCGCTGATGGCGCCGGAAAACCCGCTGCACGTGTCGGCCTACACCCTCACGCTGGTGGGCAAAATCCTCTGCTACGCCATCGTCGCCCTGGCCCTGGACCTGGTGTGGGGCTATGCGGGGATGCTGTCCCTCGGCCACGGTTTGTTCTTTGCCCTCGGCGGTTATGCGATGGGCATGTACCTGATGCGCCAGGCGTCCGGCGATGAGCTGCCGGCGTTCATGACCTTTTTGTCGTGGACCGAACTGCCCTGGTATTGGGTCGGCACCGAGCATTTCCTCTGGGCCATGTGCCTGGTGGTGCTGGCGCCGGGGTTGCTGGCGCTGGTGTTCGGCTTTTTCGCCTTCCGCTCGCGGATCAAGGGCGTGTATTTCTCGATCATGACCCAGGCCCTGACCTTCGCCGGGATGCTGCTGTTTTTCCGCAACGAGACCGGGTTTGGTGGCAATAACGGCTTCACCAATTTCCGCAACATTCTGGGCTTCGGGATTACCGAGCCCGGCACACGGGCGGTGCTATTTTTGGCCACGGTCGTGTTGCTGGTCGCGAGCCTGTACACCGGCTGGCGCCTGGCGCAGAGCAAGTTCGGCCGCGTGCTGACCGCCCTGCGCGATGCCGAAAATCGCCTGATGTTCTGCGGCTATGACCCACGTGGCTTCAAGCTGTTTGTGTGGGTGTTGAGCGCGGTGCTGTGTGGCCTGGCGGGCGCGTTGTATGTGCCGCAAGTGGGGATCATCAACCCCAGCGAAATGTCCCCGACCAACTCCATCGAAGCCGCCGTGTGGGTGGCCTTGGGTGGGCGCGGCACGCTGATCGGGCCATTGCTCGGCGCCGGTGTGGTCAACGGCATGAAGAGCTGGTTCACGGTGGCCTTTCCGGAATACTGGCTGTTCTTTCTGGGGGCGCTGTTCATCCTCGTCACCTTGTATTTGCCCAAGGGCGTGATCGGCCTGTTGAAGAAACGGGGTGAACAATGAGAGTCACAGCGACGGCGGAATTTATGCTCGAACCCATTCTTGAGCCAAACAAAGACGCGGGCAGCAGCCGCGATGCAATCGGCCTCGGCCAGGCCGCCGGCAAGGGCCTGAACACCCGTCACGGCACCATCCTGACCCTGGAAGACATCAGCGTCAGCTTCGACGGTTTCAAGGCGCTCAACGACTTGAACCTCTACATCGGCGTCGGCGAGTTGCGCTGCATCATCGGCCCCAACGGCGCGGGCAAGACCACACTGATGGACGTGATCACCGGCAAGACCCGCCCCAGCCACGGCAAGGCCTGGTTCGGCGAAACCCTCGACCTGACAGGCATGAGCGAAGTGCAGATCGCCCAGGCCGGCATCGGCCGCAAGTTCCAGAAACCCACGGTGTTCGAAGCCCTCAGCGTGTTCGAAAACCTGGAGCTGGCGCAGAAAACCGACAAATCCGTGTGGGCCAGCCTGCGCGCCCGCTTGAGCGGCGAGCAAAAAGACCGCATCGATGAAGTGCTCGACACCCTCCGCCTCAGCGCCTCGGCGCAGCGCCCGGCGGGCTTGCTGTCACACGGGCAAAAGCAGTTCCTGGAGATCGGCATGCTGCTCATGCAAGACCCGCAGCTGTTGCTGCTGGATGAACCCGTGGCGGGCATGACCGATGCCGAAACCGAATTCACCGCCGAACTGTTCAAGCGCCTGGCGGGCAAACATTCGCTGATGGTGGTGGAGCACGACATGGGCTTTGTCGGCTCGATTGCCGACCACGTCACTGTGCTGCACCAGGGCAGCGTGCTGGCTGAAGGCTCGCTGGCACAGGTGCAGGAAAACGAGCGGGTGATCGAGGTTTACCTCGGTCGCTGAGCCAGACAGAGCGCTTACTGTGGGAACCGAATCAATGTGGGAGCTGGCTTGCCTGCGATGGCATCACCAGGGTCCATCAGACATACCGAGTTGCCTGCATCGCAGGCAAGCCAGCTCCCACAGTTGATCCGGTTCCTACAAGGGAATTGAGGAGAATTTGAACATGCTGCAAGTCGACACGCTGCATCAGTACTACGGCGGTAGCCACATCCTGCGCGGGCTGTCCTTTGACGTGAAGATCGGCGAAGTCACCTGCCTGCTTGGCCGTAACGGTGTGGGCAAGACCACGCTGCTCAAGTGCCTGATGGGCTTGCTGCCGGCCAAAGAGGGCGCGGTGAACTGGGAAGGCAAGGCCATCACCGAGTTCAAGCCACATCAACGCGTGCACGCAGGTATCGCCTATGTGCCTCAGGGCCGCGAGATTTTCGGGCGGCTCACCGTGGAAGAAAACCTCCTGATGGGGCTGTCGCGGTTCCCCGGCTCCGAGGCCAAGGAAGTGCCGGCATTTATCTACGAATTGTTCCCGGTCTTGCTGCAAATGAAACATCGGCGCGGCGGCGATTTGTCCGGTGGCCAGCAGCAACAGCTGGCAATCGGCCGCGCCCTGGCCAGCCGCCCACGCTTGTTGATTCTGGATGAACCCACCGAAGGCATCCAGCCGTCGGTGATCAAGGAAATCGGCATGGTGATCAAGAAGCTCGCCGCCCGCGGCGACATGGCGATCCTGCTGGTGGAGCAGTTCTATGACTTCGCCGCCGAGCTGGCGGATCAGTACCTGGTGATGTCACGCGGCGAAATCGTCCAGCAAGGCCGCGGTGAAAATATGGAAAGTGAAGGTGTACGCGGGCTGGTTACCATCTAATCTGTAGCGTCCTGACGATAAGCACTCAACCATGAACCTGCCCGTTTCCCCCGCCCTGTTCACCCCCAGCTGGCATGCCGAGCTGGACCTCGGCTATGCGCGTTTCGGCGACACCACGCGCCCAGTGATGCGCCGCCACCTCGGCCCGCTGCGCGTGCAAAAGCACCTGTACGCCGAAGGCCCCCAGGTGTGCCAGCACATCATCGTGCACCCGCCCGGCGGGATTGCCGGCGGTGATCGCCTGGACATCCGCGCCCATGTTGGCGCCGGTGCCTGGGCGCAATTGACCAGCCCCGGCGCAGCCAAGTGGTACCGCGCCAGCGGCCCGGCCTTTCAACAGCTTGAATTGACCGTGGAAGCGGGCGCCACGCTGGAATGGCTGCCCCAGGAAACCATCGTGTTCAGCGCCGCCCAGGCCGAACTCACCACCCGCATTGACCTGCAAGGCGATGCCCGGCTGTTCTACTGGGATGTAGTCGCCCTCGGCCGCCCCGCCAGTGGCGAGCGTTTTGACCTCGGGCACTTTCAATCGCACCTGGATATCCGCCGCGACGGTCAGTTGCTCTGGCATGAGCGCCAGCGCATTGTAGGCGCCGACGGGTTGCTCGACTCGCCCATCGGGCTGGACGGGCAACCGGTGTTCGCCACGCTGTTGCTCACTGGCGATATCGAGCCTGAGTTACTGGAAAGCTGCCGCGCCCTGCCCCATGCGGTGCGCGGCGACCTGACCCAACTGCCCGGGCTGCTGGTGGCCCGCTGCCTGGCCAGTGAAGCGCTGTTGGTACGGGGCTGGTTGATTGATTTATGGCGTCTGTTGCGCCCGGCGGTACTGGGGCGAGAAGCTGTTTCACCGAGAATCTGGAGCACATGAAGATCTGAAGTGGAACCAGCTCCCACACAAGCCCTTTCCCACATTGATCTTCAGTGTTTTTAAGAATGTTGTTTATGAAGGACCTTGAACCATGGATTTGACCCCACGGGAAAAAGACAAACTGCTGATCTTCACCGCAGGCCTGGTCGCCGAACGCCGCCTGGCACGTGGCGTGAAGCTTAACTACCCGGAGACCATCGCCTACATTTCCGCCGCCTTGATGGAAGGTGCCCGCGATGGCCGCACCGTCGCCGATTTGATGCACTACGGCACCACCCTGCTCAGCCGTGAGCAAGTGATGGAAGGCATCCCGGAAATGATCCCGGATATCCAGGTGGAAGCCACCTTTCCCGACGGCACCAAGCTGGTCACCGTCCACCAGCCTATCGCGTGAGGCCGATCATGATTCGTGATGCAACCGAGCAAGACCTGCCGGCCATTCGAGCCATCTACAACGACGCGGTGCTCAACACCACCGCGATCTGGAACGAACAACCCGTCGACCTGGCCAACCGTCAGGCCTGGTTCACGGCGCGTCAGGCCCAGGCGTACCCGATTCTGGTGGCGGTGGAAAACGATGAAGTCACCGGCTACGCCTCGTTCGGCGACTGGCGACCCTTCGAAGGCTTTCGCTACAGCGTCGAGCACTCGGTGTATGTGCGCAATGACCAGCGCGGCAAAGGCCTCGGCCAGCGCCTGATGCAAGCGCTGATCGAGCGTGCCCGCAGCGCCGGCAAACACGTGATGGTCGCGGCCATCGAAAGCGGCAACCAGGCGTCTGTTCGCCTTCACGAGCGCCAGGGTTTCATCATCACCGGGCAAATGCCGCAAGTGGGCATCAAGTTCGGCCGCTGGCTGGACCTGACCTTTATGCAACTGACATTGAATCCGGGCGCCGAACCGCCCAAGGAGTGAGATCGATGAACACGGCTCAACTGCGTCGAGTGAATGCTGAAAGTTTTGCCCATTACCGCCTGGGCTTGATCGAGCTGTTGCTGGACGCGGTGAAGCATGGTGCGTCGGTCGGCTTCATGGCGGACTTCGATGAAGCCCAGGCCCGCGACTATCTGAAGGGCGTACAGGCCAGTATCGAAGACGCCAGCCTGCTGCTGTGGGTGGTGGTGCGCGATGAACAGGTAATCGCCAGCGTGCAATTGGCGCTGTGCCAGAAAGCCAATGGCCTCAACCGCGCCGAAGTGCAAAAACTGTTGGTACACAGCAGCGCCCGCCGCCATGGCCTGGGCCAGCAATTGATGAACACTCTGGAACTCGCCGCGCGCCAGCACAAGCGCGGCCTGCTGTACCTGGACACCGAAGCCGGCTCCGGTGCCGAAGCTTTTTACCAGTCGCTGCGCTACACCAAAATCGGTGAATTGCCCGACTACTGCCAAAGCCCGGACGGGCGCTACAGCCCGACCGCCATCTACTTCAAGACCCTGGGGCAACCTGCATGATTCCTGGTGAATATCAGATCCAGCCTGGCGATATCGAACTGAATGTCGGCCGGCGCACCGTCACCCTCAGCGTGGCCAACAGCGGCGACCGGCCGATCCAGGTCGGCTCGCACTACCATTTTTTCGAGACCAATGACGCGCTGACGTTTGACCGCGCGGCGAGCCGTGGCATGCGCCTGAATATTCCGGCCGGGACGGCGGTGCGGTTTGAGCCGGGGCAGAGTCGCGACATCGAGTTGGTGGATTTGAGCGGCGGGCGGCGGGTGTTTGGGTTTGCCGGACGGATCATGGGCGACCTTTAGGGCCTCATCGGGGGCAAGCCCCCTCCCACATTTGAATGCGTTCACACATCAACGGTGGGAGGGGGCTTGCCCCCGATAGCAATTTCACATTCAACACAAATATTTCAGGGCACACACATGAAAATCAGCCGCCAAGCCTACGCCGACATGTACGGCCCCACCGTCGGTGACAAGGTCCGCCTGGCGGACACCGAGCTGTTCGTCGAAGTCGAAAAAGACTTCACTGTTTATGGTGAGGAAGTGAAGTTCGGCGGCGGAAAAGTCATCCGCGACGGCCAGGGCCAGAGCCAGTTGCTCGCCCATGAGGTCGTGGACACGCTGATCACCAACGCGCTGATCATCGACCACTGGGGCATCGTCAAGGCCGATGTTGGCCTGAAGAATGGCCGCATCCACGCGATCGGCAAAGCCGGCAACCCGGACATCCAGCCGGGCGTGACCATGGCCATCGGCGCCAGCACCGAAGTGATCGCCGGTGAAGGCATGATCCTCACCGCCGGCGGCATCGACTCCCACGTGCATTTCATCTGCCCGCAGCAGATCGAAGAAGCACTGACCAGCGGCGTCACCACCATGATTGGCGGCGGCACCGGCCCGGCCACTGGCACCAACGCCACCACTTGTACGTCAGGGCCGTGGCACCTGGCGCGCATGCTTCAGGCCAGCGACTCGTTCCCGATGAACATTGGCTTCACCGGCAAGGGCAACGCCAGTTTGCCGCAGCCCTTGATCGAACAGGTCAAGGCCGGCGCTATCGGTTTGAAGCTGCACGAAGACTGGGGCACCACGCCTGCGAGCATTGATAACTGCCTGAGCGTGGCCGACGAGTATGACGTGCAGGTCGCCATCCACAGCGACACGCTCAATGAATCCGGCTTCGTCGAAACCACGCTCGCCGCGCTCAAGGGCCGCACCATTCACACCTACCACACCGAAGGCGCCGGAGGCGGCCACGCGCCAGACATCATCAAGGCCTGCGGCTTCTCGAACGTGCTGCCCAGTTCCACCAACCCGACCCGGCCGTTCACCCGCAATACCATCGACGAGCACCTGGACATGCTGATGGTCTGCCATCACCTGGACCCCAGCATTGCCGAAGACGTGGCCTTCGCCGAAAGCCGCATCCGCCGCGAGACCATCGCCGCCGAAGACATCCTGCACGACCTCGGCGCGTTCTCGATGATCAGCTCGGACAGCCAGGCCATGGGCCGCGTCGGTGAAGTCATCACGCGCACCTGGCAGACCGCCGACAAAATGAAAAAACAGCGCGGCCCGTTGCCGGGTGACGGCGAAGGCAACGACAACTTCCGCGCCAAGCGCTACATCGCCAAGTACACCATCAACCCGGCGATCACCCACGGCATCAGCCATATTGTCGGCTCTATCGAAGTCGGCAAGTGGGCCGACCTGGTGCTGTGGCGCCCCGCATTTTTTGGTATCAAGCCGACCCTGATTCTCAAAGGCGGCGCGATTGCCTCAAGCCTGATGGGCGACGCCAATGCGTCAATTCCCACGCCGCAGCCGGTGCACTACCGCCCCATGTTCGCCAGCTTCGGCAGTTCGTTGCATGCCACCAGCCTGACCTTTATCAGCCAGGCCGCGCAGGCAGCCGGATTGCCCGAAGCCCTGGGCCTGAAAAAGCAGATTGCGGTGGTCAAGGGGTGTCGCGACGTGCAGAAAACCGACCTGATCCACAACGACTACCTGCCGGATATCGAAGTGGACCCACAGACCTATCAGGTCAAGGCCGACGGCGTACTGCTGTGGTGCGAGCCCGCCGACGTGCTGCCAATGGCGCAGCGTTACTTCCTGTTCTGACGCCTGGGCGACCAGTTCATGGGGTTCTGCGTGGACGTTTGCCAGAGACGGCGGAATGACAGAGGACAGAAACGCGTAATGCTGCCCCTTCCCCCCCGGCAGCGCGAGCGCCGGGGGAGCAGGGTGATGTGAAGGCCCATGGCGGGTTCCCTTGGGCGGTGATAAAGCGCTGGAGCTTATTCACCACCCGCCATTGGCCGAGCCTATCTACGCAGTGCTGCCATGCAGTGCTCGGCGCCTGAACGCGAGCGGCCCGGCGTCAGCTGTTCCAGTTTTCTCGCGGATCGAACGCGGCCTTTTTCGCCAGCTCCTGCCACAACGCCTTGACCTCATCGTCGCTGGTTTTCGGCATCACGGCCTTGAGCTGCACGAACAGGTAACCGCGCTGCCCGGCCTTGTTCAGCAGGCCATGGCCTTTGGCGCGCATGCGTTGGCCGTTTTGGCTGCCGGCCGGCACCTTGAGGTTGATCTTGCCGGTGAGGGTCGGCACGGCCACTTCCGTGCCCAACGCCAACTCCCACGGCGCCAGGGGCAGATTGATGATCAAGTTTTCGCCGTCCACTTCAAAGCGTGGGTGCGGCGCAAACTTGATGATCAGGTACAGATCGCCATTGGCACCGCCGCCAATGCCCGGCGCACCCTGGCCCTTGAGGCGGATGCGCTCGCCATCGGCCACGCCGGCGGGGATCTTCACGTTCAGGCTCTTGGTGGTGTTGCTGACGTGACGACCCGAGGCGTCGTATTGCGGCACCTGGAAGCTGATCTGCTTGGACTCGGTGGACAGCGTCTCTTCAAGGAACACCGACAGCTGCATTTCCACGTCCTGGCCCTTGCGCCCGGTTGGACGGCGCTGACCGCCGCCAAACGCGTCGCCGCGCGAGCCGAAGATCGAACTGAAGAAGTCCGAAAAGTCGCCCGCGTCCTGGCCGCCGCCAAAGCCGCCACGGCTCTGCCAGCCCGGTGGCCCCTGGAACGGCTGGCCATGTTGGCCGTATTTGCGCAGTTCGTCGTATTCCGCGCGCTTATCGGCGCTTTTAAGCGCTTCATAGGCTTCGGACGCGTCCTTGAATTTCTCTTCGGCGTCTTTTTCCTTGCTCACGTCCGGGTGATATTTGCGTGCGAGCTTGCGATAGGCGGCCTTGATTTCCTTGTCATCGGCGCTCGGCTCGACACCCAGAATCTTGTAGTAGTCTTTGAAATCCATCGGCGGTTCACCATCCTTAATCGAGATCGCACAGCCCGGGGCACAACGTGCGCTGCATTGCACCTGTTGAGTGATGTGGCCTGGGGGTGCGTCAAAGTGTTATCGGCGCTAGCCGTATGCAACAGATGTGGGGGCAAATCCCGCACTTTCAAGCACGATTTAACGGATGGTCGGCCTACGCATCCGTGCCCGACTGGCATACACTGCGCGGCCGTTTTTCAACCGGAACCCGATAGACATGAAAAACCCATCCCCAGCCCGTGCCTGCGGTATCGACTTCGGCACGTCCAACTCCACCGTCGGCTGGATCCGCCCCGGCATGGAAACGCTTATTGCGCTGGAGGACGACAAGATCACGTTGCCGTCGGTGGTGTTCTTCAACTTCGAGGAGCGTCGCCCGGTGTACGGTCGCCTGGCCCTGCACGAGTACCTGGAAAACTACGAAGGCCGGCTTATGCGCTCGCTCAAGAGCCTGCTGGGTTCCAAGCTGATCAAGCACGACACCAGCGTACTCGGCACGGCGATGCCGTTTACCGACCTGCTGGCGCTGTTTATCGGCCAGCTCAAAAGCCGCGCCGAAACCAACGCCGGCCGTGAATTCGAAGAAGTGGTCCTGGGCCGGCCGGTGTTCTTCGTCGATGACGACCCGATGGCCGACCAGGAAGCGGAAAACACCCTGGTCGATGTGGCCCGCAAAATCGGTTTCAAGGATATCTCCTTCCAGTACGAACCGATTGCAGCAGCGTTCGACTATGAGTCGACCATTGAGAAGGAAGAGTTGGTACTGATCGTCGACATCGGCGGTGGTACGTCCGACTTCTCGCTGGTGCGCCTGTCACCGGATCGCCGTCACAATGACAACCGTCACGACGACATCCTTGCCACCGGCGGCGTGCACATCGGCGGTACCGACTTCGACAAACAGCTCAGCCTGCAAGGCATGATGCCGCTGTTCGGCTATGGCAGCCGCATGAAAAGCGGCGCCTACATGCCCACCAGCCACCACATGAACCTGGCCACCTGGCACACCATCAACTCGGTGTACTCGCAAAAATCCCAACTGGCCCTGGGCAGCATGCGCTACGACATCGAAGACACCGGCGGCATCGACCGCCTGTTCAAGCTGATCGAACAGCGCGCCGGGCACTGGCTGGCCATGGAAGTGGAAGAAACCAAGATCCAGCTGACCCACGAGGACAGCCGCCACGTGCTGCTCGACCGCGTTGAGCCAGGGCTGAGCGTGGAGTTGAGCCGCGCGCTGTTCGAGTCGGCCATCGATGGCTTGCTCGAGCGCGTGCGCAACAGTGTCACGCAGCTGCTGACCGATGCGTCGGTCAGTGTCGCGCAGGTGGACACGGTGTTCTTTACCGGCGGTTCCAGCGGCATTCCGGCACTGCGCCACAGCATTTCGGCGATGTTGCCGAATGCGCGGCACGTGGAAGGCAACATCTTCGGCAGTATCGGCAGCGGTTTGGCGATTGAGGCCAGCAAGCGTTACGGCAGCTGAGTTTCTGCCCGCCCCGCGTCGCGCCCATCGCGGGCAAGCCCGGCTCCCACATTCATGCGTGTTTTACCTTTGGGACACCTTTGAATGTGGCAGCGGGCGGGCTCGCGAAGGGGCCAGCCCAGGCACCCTCAAGCGCTAGACCATGCCCGCCAGCTTCAGCTCACTCTTCAAATACGCATAGTAGATCGGCCCCGCCACCACACCCGGCAGGCCGAATGCGGCTTCGAACACCAGCATCGCCAGCAACAATTCCCACGACTTGGCACTGATCTGCCCGCCAACGATGCGCGCGTTGAGGAAGTACTCGACCTTGTGGATCACGATCAAGTACCCCAGCGCCGCCACCGCGACCCAAATCGACAGCGACAGCGCGACGATGGTGATCAGCGTATTGGAGATCAGGTTGCCGATCACCGGCAGCAGGCCGACCAGGAAGGTCAGCACGATCAGGGTCTTGGTCAGCGGCAGGTGAATCCCGCACAGCGGCAGCACGATCCCGAGGAAGATCGCAGTGAACACGGTGTTGAGCGCGGCGATCTTGATCTGGGCGAAGACGATATTGCGAAACGCCTGGACCAGCAGGTGCAGGCGGTCGAACAGGGCGGCGGCCAGGGGTTTGCGTTTAGTCAGGTCGGGCACGCGCTGCAGGGCGATGATCGCGCCCAGCACCATGCCGATGAGCAGGGTGACGAACATGTGGGCAGCGTCTTTGCCGACCAGTTGCAGTTCGCTCAGGTGCTTGCTCAGCCAGTCGCCGATGGCCACGCGAAACTCGGCGGCGCTGGCGGGCAGGTAGGCGTCGAGGAACGGCGGCAGCTGGCCGCGCGCGCGATCGACCACGCCCATGAATTTGTCGAGGGAGGCCCCGGGATTTTCCGCTTCGTGGAGCAGGAAACTGATGGCGCCGGCGAAGATCAGGGCCAGCACGCTGACGATCAAGGTGCCGAGCAACGCCACAGCGAGCCAGCGCGCGCGCCGACCTTCGATCAGCCGCTGCAACTGTGGGGTGAGCATGTTGACCAGTTCATAAACCAACAGGCCGGCCAGCAGGCTGGGCAGCAGCTTGAGCGGCAGGACCAGCAATAATCCACCGAAAATGATGATGCAACTGACCAGCAACAACACGTGACGCTGAGAAAACGTTGGCATACAGCCTCAAAACGAACGGCGTTAAAGGATGGGCAGTCTGCCAGCCTTGAAGGAATCAAGCGAGAGGCCAGGGTGTGAATGCGATCAACTGTGGGAGCCGGGCTTGCCCGCGATGCAGGCGCCTCGGTGCAGCAAACTTACCGAGGTGATGCTATCGCAGGCAAGCCAGCTCCCACATTGAGCTCCAGCGTTGGCGAAATCGTGATCAGCCTTTGAGGCAAGTGCTCATAAAGGTCTTGCGTGCATCGCCGGTCAACGCCTTGGTTTTCGCCGTGGCATTGCAGTCTTTCATCTTCTGCTGCTGCGGCGTCAGGGTCTTGGCGTCGTTGGCTGCGGGAGCGGCCTTGAGGCAAGTGCTCATGAATGTTTTGCGCTCGTCGCCGGTCTTGCCTTTGGCTTCGGCGTTGCAGGTGGTCATTTTTTGTTGCTGGGCGGTCTGTGCGGCGGTGGCGGCAAACCCTTGGGAACACAACAGCAGGCCCATCATCAACAGCGGAATACGCAGCATCTTCATGGAGTTTTCTCCCTGTTGCCGTGCCGGGGGGCACGGCCTACGCAGCAGTGTAGTCAAAGCCCGTTACATCTTCATCGGCCACGGATATTAGTTCGACGATACTGCTCCGGCGTACAGCCGGCGTGGCGCTGGAACATCGCGATGAACGCCGAGGCGGTGCTGTAACCGAGGTCAAACCCCACGTGTTGCACGCTGCGCTGGCTGTCGAGGGCTTCGATGGCGGCGAGGTAGCGCAGGCGCTGGCGCCATTCGCCAAAGCTCATGCCCAACTCCCGCACAAATTGCCGCGCCAGGGTGCGTTCGCTCACATGCACGTGCTCGGCCCAGTGCGCCAACGGGCGATTGTCCCCGGGCTCGGCCTGCATGCCCTCAAGCACACCGAGCAGGCCGGGGTGGCACGCATAGGGCAGGAAACAATCGTGAATCGGCGCTTGCTTGAGCTGGTCCACCAGCACCTGCGCCAGGCGCACGTCCGCTTCGGTCTGCGCAATATTGACGTCGCGCCGGGCAAAGTCGCTGAGAATCGCCTTGAGAATCTCGCTGATCGCCAGGGTGCACGGCGCCTGCGGCAATTGCTCGCACAGCTGCGGGGCCAGGCCCACCGAGCGATAGACAATTGCCTGGGCGTTGTAGGAACTGTGCTCGGTATTTGGCGGGATCCATACTGCGTATTGCGGCGGCGACATAAAACGGTTGCCCGCCACCTCCATGCGCATGACACCACTCGCCGAATAGTCCAGCGAACCCCAGCCATGCCGGTGCGGCGTGCACTCGGTATCGGGGGCGAAATCGGAGTAACGGAAGTAGACGGGGCTTGGCAGGCTGGGGAAATCGGCCAGGCGTACGGTGTGTCTGGGCATATTGTCTGGATACAAAGGTCGGTTGTCTGGATCGCAGTATAGGCTTCGATCCAGACAGGGGATAATCCCGCCTCATCAACACACCTGGTTTCCTTCAATGCAATACGCGTATCCCCTGCTGGCCATCTTTATCTGGGCCGGTAATACCGTGGTCAACAAACTGGCCGTCGGCACCCTCTTTCCGGCAGAAATCGGCTTTTACCGCTGGTTGCTGGCGGCGCTGCTGTTTACCCCGTTCATGCTCAAGCCGGTGATCGCCAACTGGGCGCTGATCCGCCCGAACCTGGGCAAAATCTTCATCCTCGGCGTGTTGGGCATGGCGGTGTATCAAAGCCTGGCCTACTACGCCGCAGCACTGACCTCGGCGACCAACATGGGCATCATCCTCTCGCTGATGCCGTTGATGGCATTGACCGCCGCCATTATCAGCCTCGGCCAGCGCCTGACCTTTGGCGCGCTGACCGGTGCGGTCCTGTCGTTTGCCGGCGTGGTGGTGGTGGTGTCGGCCGGCAGTCTGGGCGCGTTGCTGCAACACGGGCTCAACCTGGGCGACGCCATGATGCTGATCGCCACCCTGGCCTATGCGGTTTACAGCACGCTGCTGAAAAAATGGCAGTTGCGCCTGCCGCCCCTGGTATTGCTGTATTTGCAGGTGCTGGTGGCGGTGGTGGTGCTGTTTCCATTGTTCCTGTTCTCGAACAAGGCTGGCCTGGGCTGGGCGAATATTCCACTGGTGCTGTATGCCTGCCTGCTCGCCTCGATGCTCGCGCCGTTGGCGTGGATGCATTCGGTGAAGACCTTGGGGCCAAGCCGCACCACGCTGTTTTTCAACCTGTTGCCGTTGATTACCGCGCTGATTGCGGCGGTGGTGCTCAAGGAAGAGTTGGCGATGTACCACGTGGTGGGTGGATTGCTGACATTGGGCGGGGTGATTTTGTCGGAGCGCTGGACTACGCCGGTGCGCCAAGAGGTCAGCGTCGCCTGATAGACCGCTATCGCGGGCAAGCCCGGCTCCCACCGTTGACCGAGTTCCACATTTGGAATGTGATCGAATGTGGGAGCTGGCTTGCCTGCGATGAACGATAACGCGGTCGGCCTGCTAAACCCCCGCCGCCTTCAACCGCTGCGCATGCTCCACAAACAGCCGAATCGGCTCCGCCCCCTTGCCCACCAGCCCCATCGACTGGTTGACGATGTCAAAGTGGTCCAGCGGGTAGTCATCGCCAATCACCAGACTCAGGTGTGAGCTGTAGCGCCCGACCATGCCGTCGCACTGGCCTTTTTCGCGCACAAAACTGCGCGCAAACAACCGACAACTGCGGTTCGTGCCGTCCAGCAGGTTACGCCCGCGATCGGTCTTGCCCGGCTGCAAGGTGCCGGACCACGAGTAATAACGCACGCCGTTGACCACCTCGGCGCCCTGCCCGCCCCATGTTGACGGCAAACCCTGGGGGAACTGACGGTTGAACAGCGCCACGCCTTCGCAGGTCAGGGACTGGTGCGAGGCCTGCACATCCACCTTGAAGCGCGGCCCGCGATAGCCGGTCTCAAGCACGCCCATCACCCAGGCAGCCACATGCAGCACCGCGCTCACGAGCCGGCCCTTCCAATGGTCTGCGCGGTAATGAACCTGAAAGTGGTCTGCCAATTCCGAGCCATGGTTAGGCCCGGCCACCGATGTCACCGACGCCACCCATTCCGGGCGCCTGGCCGCCGCATAACGCGCCGTCAGCGAGCCCTGGCTGTGCCCGATCAGGTTGACCTTCTCGGCACCTGTTTCCCGGCGAATGCGCTCGATCTGGGCCAACAACTGCTCACCGCGCACCTCACTGGCGTTCAGCGGCGCCACCTGCACCGGGAACACCTGCGCGCCGCCCGCCCGCAGCGCCGGAACAATGCCATACCAGTAAGGGAACAGCCCCAGGCGCACAAAGCCCAGCATGCCGGGCACCAACACAAGCGGGTAACGCGTGGCGAGGGATTCGTCCATGCAGCGGATATCCTGATCGGAGAGGCGATACGGTCATCCTAGACCACACGAGATGACCGCCCCATGACCGCTGGCGCTTTAGAAATGCCCCGCCAGGTCGCGCAGCTGGCGCTCGGCTTCCTCACAGGCACGCAGGAACACGCTTTTGTCCGACTCTTCACCTTCGGCAGCGATCACCCGAATGTCATCGATGCCGATGTAACCCAAGGCCGTGCGCAGGTGCGGGCCGGCATGGTTCATCGACTCGTTTTCGCCACCGGGGCCAAACCCATTGCCGCCGCGGCGGGTATCGATCTGGTGATTCGCTACAGCCTCGGCGACTACCCGAACCTTTACGGCCAGTGTCTGCTCGATGAGTGCTTTGCGGTGTATGGCGCGCCTGACGTGGTCGCGCGGGCCAGCGCCGACGTGCCGACGCTGATCAGCGTGCAAGGGGCCGGTTACAGTGCGCTCTGCGTGCCGGGCCGTGAGCGACATCCGCCGGTGCGCGCGTTTTTCCAGTGGGTGCAGGCGCAGGCGAAGCTGTCCGGCCAGGCACTTTAAAATCCGATAAAACTTTTTGCGTCGCGCAGCACTCACAACTTGGAGCGATCACGCCGGCAGAGCGTGGCGTAAAACCGGATTAGCACCAGGAGATTGAGATGACTGAAGCACATTTGACTGACGTTGCGACCCTGCGCTCACGCGCCCGCCAGAACGTCGAAAACGGCGCCGTCACCGAAGGCTACGACGCTGACCGCGAAGAAATCATTCGCCTGCTCAACGCGTCGCTGGCCACCGAGCTGGTGTGCGTGCTGCGCTACAAACGCCACTACTTCATGGCCACCGGCCTGAAAGCCAGCGTCGCGGCCGACGAGTTCCTGGAGCACGCCACCCAGGAAGCCGAGCACGCCGACAAACTGGCCGAGCGCATCGTGCAACTGGGCGGCGAGCCGGAATTCAACCCCGACCTGCTGTCGAAAAACTCCCACGCTCAATACGTGGCCGGCAACAACCTGAAGGAAATGGTCTACGAAGACCTGGTCGCCGAGCGCATTGCCGTGGACAGCTACCGCGAAATCATCCAGTACATCGGTGACAAAGACCCGACCACGCGTCGCATCTTTGAAGAAATCCTGGCCCAGGAAGAAGAACACGCCGACGACATGGCGGATATTCTGCAGGACCTGTAACCCGCCATACCGCTGAACCCTTGTGGGAGCGGGCTTGCTTGCGATAATGCTGTGTCAGTTGATGAAGATGTCGACTGACTTACCGCTATCGCAGGCAAGCCAGCTCCCACATTTGGTTTCGGGTTTTGGCAGTTACTTTTTCAGTGTCTTCAGCGCCTGACGGGGCGTTTTTTTGTCAGCCCTGTAACCCGCCACACCGCCGAACCCCTGTGGGAGCGGGCTTGCCCGCGAAAGCGCTGTGTCAGTTGATGAAGATATCGACTGAGCCACCGCTATCGCAGGCAAGCCAGCTCCCACATTTGGTTTCGGGTTTTGGCAGTTACTTTTTGACTGTCTTCAGGGCCTGACGGGGCGGTTTTTTGCCAGCCCTGTAACCCGCCACACCGCCGAACCCCTGTGGGAGCTGGCTTGCCCGCGAAAGCGGTGGACCAGTCAATGAAGATATCGACTGATCTACCGCTATCGCAGGCAAGCCAGCTCCCACATTTGGTTTTGGGTTTTGGCAGTTACTTTTTCACTGTTTTCAAGGCCTGGCAGGGCGGATATTTGTCAGCCCTGTAACCCGCCACACCGCCGAACCCCTGTGGGAGCGGGCTTGCTCGCGAAAGCGCTGGATCAGTCAATGAAGATGTCGACTGAGCCACCGCTATCGCAGGCAAGCCAGCTCCCACATTTGGTTTTGGGTTTTAGCAGTTACTTCTTCACAGTCTTCAGCGCCTGACGGGGCGGTTTTTTGCCAGCCCTGTAACCCGCCACACCGCCGAACCCTGTGGGAGCGGGCTTGCCCGCGAAAGCGGTGGATCAGTCAACGAAGATTTCGACTCAACCACCGCCATCGCCGGCAACCCCGCTCCCACATTTGGGTTTTGTCAGCTACTTCACAGTTTTCGGTGCTTTACCTTCTTTCATCTGCTGCAGCAACGGTGCGCACTGGTTCGGCTCATCGCCGCTCGGTGCTACCAATGCCAGCAACCCGGCGGCTGGGCCGGCGATGACGCCCAGTGCGACCATGCCGGCGCCGCGCAGGGCCAGAGGAATGGCTTTCACGCCCGCATTGGGCTTGATGAACGGCCCGTTGACGTAAAGCGGTGAACGCAGGGAGAACAGGCGAAAGCCCTTCGACTCCGGCGTAATGGTGAGATCCAGCTGTTCGGTCGCCATGTTCGCGGTGCCGTCGATGTAGATGATCGCGTTTTCGGTATCGAACACAAACAAGCGAGTCGTGGCCAGGCCGGTCTTGATGCCGAAGTCTGCCGCCGCACAGTTGATCTTCACTTCCTTGTCGCCAAACAGGCGGCCCACCACGTAGTTGCCCACGTTAAGCCCGGCAATTTCCATCAGCCCACGGCTGATCGCGCCATCGTTGATGAGCATTTTCAGGTCGCCGTTGGACGTGCCCAGCAGCGCCGCCACGGAATTGCCGCGCCCGGAAATGTCCGCGTCGCCGTTGAGTTCACCGAAGCTGGTTTTCATCGGTTCGAAGGTTGGGAACAACTGCTTGAGCTTGAAGTTACGCGCGGTGAGTTTGGCGCGACCTTCCATCGGTACGGTGCGGCCGTTCAAGCGAATCTGCGCATCCAGCTTGCCGCCGGCGACGCCGAAACGCAGGGGTTCCAGGCTGAGTTCGCCGTCATTGAGCACCAAGTGGGTGTAGAGATCGGTGAACGGCAATTCGGCGCTGTGCACGATGCGCTTGCCGGTGAACTCCACGTCAGCGTCCATCTCGCGCCAGCGCTCGGTGCGGAACTCTTCCACCGGCAGCACTTTGGTGGCCGGTTGCTTGCTTTCACCACCGCGGGCTTTTTGCTTGGCGTTGGAGTCGGCGCCGATCAAGGGCGCAAGGTCCGCCATCAGCAATTGGTTGGAAACCAACGCGCCACTGAGCTTGGGCCGTGGCTGGCTGGCGACGTAGGCCAGGTTGCCATGGATGTCGCTGTCGCCGATCTTGCCGTTGAAGTTTTCGTAGCGGAATGACGCGCCGCTGGCTTCATGCAGTTTGGCGATCAGGTGGCCGTCAGTGGAATAAGCCGGCGAGTCTGGCAGCGTCACGCCGGTGAGTGGGTACAGGTTGCCCAGGCTGCTGCCGGCGAGTTTCAGGCGCAGGTCCAGGGCGCCAAGGTTCAGCGGGTCGGTCAGGGTGCCGGCCAGCGCAATGCTGGTGTCGGCGATTTTCACCTGGGCTTGCAGCGGGAACGGCTTGGCCGCGTCCTGCAAGGCGAGCAGGCCGCCGATCTTGCCAGTGCCCTCGAGTTTCTGGCCGTGGTACTGGCCTTTGACCTTGAGGCCGAACGCGTAGTCCTGTGGCGCCGAACCTTTTTCCAGGGCCTTCTTGGCATCGGCGTCGCCGACGATCTCGCCGAAGGGAATCGGTTTGCCCAGCGGGTCAATGATCACGTCCAACTGACTCTTGAGTGTCTGGTCGTCCAGGGTCACGTGGCCCTTGTCGAAGCCGATGGCACCAATGTCCACCACCCAGCTGGACGGCTCGGCGTTGGGGTCTTTGGGATCGAACTTGAAGGTCCAGTTGGCGCGACCGTCGGCCAGGCGCTGCAGGTCTGCACTCGGCTCGGTGAGGTCGATACGTGGAATCACCACACGCTGCGCCAGCAGCGCCAGCGGTGAAATGCGCAGTTCCACGCGTTTGAGCGTGACCATCTGCGGCTTTTTCGACCAGTCCGGGTTGCCCAGCGTCAGGTCTTCAGCGATCACGTGCGGCCATGGCACCCAGGCACGCCAGCCGCCTTCATCGGGCTCACGCGCCCACACCACCGCCAGGTTGCCATTGATGGCAAAGGGGCGATGCAGCTCTTCGGAGACCTTGGCATTGATCGGCGGTTTTAGGCGGTTCCAGTCAAAGAACACCAGCACCAAGACCACCACGGCGATTAACAGAACGAAGCTGGCGCAGCTCCAAGCGACGATTTTACGAGTGCGCGTCATTGCACAGGACTCCTGGTTACGACTGAGGGTGCGCGTTGCTACGCACCTTTTGACTACAGCTTATAAGGCTACGACTGACAAATGGCGTGGGGGTTTAGCCCAAGTACGAATTCCTAGCAAAAAAAGCGACTCCTCCTACAGCTCGAATCGACCAAACCATCAACAATGCACCGGTGTTACCCATGAACGGGTCGAAAATACCCACCATGGTGCAAAACCGCGGGCTTGAGAGGCGCGTTCTAGAGCCTCTGATGGGAACAATCAATTCTGTTGATTATTACCATTGTGTTTATGAACTTTTATATCGACTTATCGAGAGTAGCATTAGCCCTGTACCCACTTTATCGCCCTCCCAAGGAGCAACCCTCATGAAACGTCAAATACTCGCTACTGTTCTGCTGTCTGTCCTGGCTTCCAGCGCCTTTGCCCTGCCCGCCACTGAACAAGCCACCCCACAGAACAAAGCTCAAGCCGTTCAATC
This sequence comes from Pseudomonas sp. 14P_5.3_Bac1, assembly GCF_025466135.1. Classification (NCBI taxonomy): domain Bacteria; kingdom Pseudomonadati; phylum Pseudomonadota; class Gammaproteobacteria; order Pseudomonadales; family Pseudomonadaceae; genus Pseudomonas; species Pseudomonas sp. 14P_5.3_Bac1. The sequence goes on from NZ_JANLOF010000088.1 coordinate 41,212, forward strand.
CAGCCAAACCCTGGCTCGCAGCGGTTCGCAAGAAGACGAAAACCGTGACTACGCCAAAGGCGCCGTTGCAGAAAATGGTTCGGAACACGCCAACAAACGTGCTTACACCGAAGGCGTTGCTGAAGGTGGCCGTGATCGCCTTGAACAGAAAGGTCTGGTAGAAGGCGGTGCTGAACAAGCCAACAAACGCGCCTACACCGATGGCGTTGCCGAAGGCGGTGCTGATCGTCTGCAAGAACTGCATCAAGCACAGAGCTAAGCCCGTGGTGGCCGAGAAAAAAGCCCGATCAGCCGATCGGGCTTTTGCTTTTTTATAGACTGCCTCACGCTTCACTCCCGCCAAGTTCGACGCCGACGAAGCTGTTTTGCTAGAGTGCGTCGCTGTACTTGCCGACAAAGTCCGCCCGCCGATGCTGCCCCGCGCTGAACAGAAGCAACAGACCCGCCTCGCCTTGATGGACGCAGCCCGCCATCTGATGGAGTGTGGCCGCGGGTTCGGCAGCCTGAGCCTGCGCGAAGTGGCCAAGACCGCCGGCATTGTGCCAACCGGCTTCTATCGCCATTTTGACGACATGGATCAGCTGGGCCTGGTGCTGGTAAGTGAAGTCGGCCAAACCTTCCGCGCCACGATTCGCCTGGTACGCCACAACGAGTTCGTTATGGGCGGCATCATTGATGCGTCCGTGCGGATTTTTCTGGATGTGGTGTCGGCCAACCGATCGCAATTCCTGTTCCTGGCCCGCGAGCAATACGGTGGCTGCCTGGCCGTGCGCCAAGCCATCGCCGCCTTGCGCGAAGACATCACCAGTGACCTGGCGGCTGACCTCACGCTGATGCCCAAGCTCCAGCACCTGGATGCCGAAGGCCTGCACGTGATGGCCGACCTGATCGTCAAAAGTGTATTCGCCACCCTGCCCGACATCATCGACCCGCCGGCCCATGCCCTGCCCGCCCACCTCACGCCCCAGGCGAAAATCACCCAGCAATTGCGCTTTATCTTCATCGGCCTCAAGCATTGGCAAGGCCTGGGCAGCACCGAGTAAGCCGATCAGCCCGCCGCATGAAAACGTTTGGCGGTGGTGTAGTGCTTTTTCCAATAGCGGCTGCTCAATGAATCGATGCGCACGCGTTTGCCGGTGCTGGGCGAATGGATGAATTTGCCTTTGCCCACATACAGGCCGACATGGCTGACCTGCCCGCTGCCATTGCCCTTGAAAAACACCGCATCGCCCGGCTTGAGCGCGGCTCTCTGAACTGTTGCGGCGCTTGATCGGTGCATCTGCGTTGTCGTGCGCGGCAGGCGGATATTGGCCTGGGTCTTGAACAAATAGACCAGCAAGCCGCTGCAATCGAACCCCTGACCGACGCTGGTGCCGCTGCCGTTATAGGGTGTGCCGAGCAACGCATGGGCGCGGTCAATAACACGCGTGATCGACGCGTCAGGCAGGGCATTGGCCGCAACTGACCCTGCGGCGCACCACAGACCGAGAATGACCAGACACGTGAAGCCTTTGAACATGATCGACGCCGCGGTGAATTAAGGACGGCGAATATCCTAATGAAACAGCGCCGAGCTTCTTGAACGCCCTATCCGGCGTTCGTGTAGGTCAATTCCTGGAAAATTCCAGCACGAATCAGATGAAGGAAATTTCATGCGGCGCGCTGCGGATCTCAACGCAAAACGCCCACATCCGGTGCTATAAATCCAGCCACGCACCAATTGGAGGCACTGTCAGAATCGACTGACGCCCTATTCGGTGGCACGCCGGTGCTTGCCTACAAGGATTTCCCACGCGCGTGCGTGATTGGCAAGCACCTTGCTCTAGCACTCTTATCGCTCATAGCTGGAAGCCTCCTGATGCTGGTGATCCACCGCCGAATCACGCCCCAAACCCTCTGGGCCGCTGAGCTGCTGCTGAATTTCGAAGCACGCAGCAAAAGCCGGCTGCGCTGTTTCAGTGCCGACGGCGAAGACGTCGGCCTGTTTCTGGAGCGCGGTCAGCCGCCGTTGCATGATGGCGAGTTCCTACAGGCTGAAGACGGACGCGTCGTACGCGTGGTCGCGCGCCCTGAACAACTGCTGCACGTCACCTGCAGCAGTGCGTTTGAATTGACCCGCGCCGCTTACCACCTCGGCAACCGCCACGTCGCCCTGCAAGTCGGCGACGGCTGGCTACGCCTGCTGGATGACTACGTGCTCAAGGCCATGCTCGAACAGCTCGGCGCGCAGACCGAAACCCTCGAAGCGCCGTTCCAGCCGGAACACGGTGCCTACGGCGGCGGCCATCACCATTCGCGCCATGGCGACGAAGACTTCAACTACCCGCCCAAGCTGCACCAGTTCGGCGTACGTCCATGAACCCAGCCTGGGCGCTGTTGCGTCTGGCCAGTCCGCAATTGCCGATTGGTGGCTACAGCTATTCTCAGGGCCTGGAAATGGCCGTGGAACATGGCCGCGTCAATGATGCCGCCAGTGCCCGGCGGTGGATCAGCGACCAGTTGCTGCTCAACCTGGCGCGCTTCGAAGCGCCCTTGCTGCTCGCCCATTGCCGCGCGGCGGCGGACCAGGACTGGCCGCGCCTGACACAGTTGTGCGAAGAACACCGCGCCAGCCGCGAAACCCGCGAGCTGTACCAGGAGAGCCGGCAAATGGGCTACTCCCTGCAGCAACTGCTCAATGGTTTGCCGGAACTGGACGCCGCCGCACGCGCATTTGTAGAAAACTGCGCCGAACCGCACCTGGCCCTGGGCTGGGCGCTGGCGGCCCGCGCGTGGCAGATCAGCCCGGATGACGCCCTCGCCGCCTGGCTGTGGAGCTGGCTGGAAAACCAGCTCGCCGTGCTGATGAAAACGTTGCCGTTGGGCCAGCAGGCCGCCCAGCGCCTGACCAGTGAGCTGCTGCCGTTGCTGCAGCAAGCCCAACAGGACGCCGGCCGCCTGGACTTCAACTCTTTTGGCAGCGCCGCGTTCGGCCTGTCCCTGGCGTGCATGGCCCACGAGCGCCAGTACAGCCGCCTGTTCCGTTCCTAAGCCCTTTTACTTCTGTGGAGAAGCACATGAACACACAACCCTTGCGTGTCGGCATCGGCGGCCCGGTGGGCTCCGGCAAGACGGCCCTGACCCTCGCGCTGTGCCTTGCGCTGCGTGATCGCTACAACCTGGCCGTGGTGACCAACGACATCTACACCCGCGAAGACGCCGACTTCCTGGTGCGCAACCAGGCCCTGGCGCCGGAGCGCATCATCGGCGTGGAAACCGGCGGCTGCCCGCACACGGCGATTCGTGAAGACGCATCGATCAATCTTGAAGCGGTGGACCAGCTCAACCGCCGCTTTCCCGGCCTGGACCTGATTCTGGTGGAGTCCGGCGGCGACAACCTGTCGGCCACCTTCAGCCCTGAACTGTCAGACCTGACCATCTACGTGATCGATGTGTCGGCCGGCGACAAGCTGCCGCGCAAGGGCGGGCCCGGTATTTGCAAATCCGACTTGCTGGTGATCAACAAGATCGACCTGGCCCCGCTGGTCGGCGCCTCGCTGGAATTGATGAACAGTGACACTCAGCGTATGCGCAACGGTAAGCCCTTTGTGTTCAGCAACCAGAAAACCGGCGTCGGCCTGGATGAAATCGTCGCCTTTATCGAACGTCAGGGCTTGCTGACCGCAGCCTGATACCACCCTGAAAAGGAGCCTGTTCATGGGTCTCAACAAACTTCTCGCCACCGCAGCCTTGCTGCTCACCCCGGCCCTCGCCTTCGCTCACCCCGGGCATGGCGATAATGGGCTGGTCGCCGGCATCAGCCACCCACTGGGCGGCATCGATCACTTACTGGCCATGGTCGCCGTCGGCCTCTGGGCGGCGCAGCAAAAAGGCAACGCACGCTGGGCGCTGCCTTGCGCCTTCGTCGGCACCATGTTGATTGGCGGCCTGCTGGGCTTTGAAGGCCTGGAGCTTCCGGCGCTGGAAAGCGGGATCGCGGCTTCGGTGCTGGCGCTGGGCCTGGCCGTGGCGCTGGCGGTGCGGCCGCCACTGTTCGTCGCGGTGGCTGCAACGGCGTTGTTTGCACTGTTCCATGGCGTGGCGCATGGCTTGGAGCTGCCGGACATGTCCAGCCCTTGGGCGTATGCCGCCGGTTTTGTCGGCGCGACGGCGGTGTTGCACGCGGCCGGGTACGCGGTGGTGCGTTTTCTGCCGACGGCGGCTGCGCCATTGGTGCGGGTGGCCGGGGCGGCTTCGGCGGCAACGGGGGTCTGGTTGCTGGCGGGCTGATTTGCGGCGCTGCTGAAGGCCTCTTCGCGAGCAAGCCCGCTCCCACATTCGACCGCATTCCAACGCCAGGACGCGGTTAAATGTGGGAGCGGGCTTGCCCGCGATTGCGGTGGCACAGACACCACGCAACTCAAGCCTGCTACCATGCGCGCCTACACCCCTGCCGTGACGACGCCAGCCGATGCCCACCGCTCCAAGTTCCGCCTCCCAGCCTTCGTTGAATGCCGTGCTCACGCACTTCCATGACCTGATCGTGCCGCTGTGGCAGGGCCCGGGCTGGAATGCCGAGCTGGCGTTGCCCTATGAGGCGCTGGACGCCAATCACCAGCCTTTGCCCCCGCAACGCTACCGGGCCATGGCCTGCGCGCGGCAGCTGTACCTGTTCGCCAGCCTGATCGGCGAGCCGCAGGCGGCCTTTGCCGAAGAGCGCGCGGCGGCGCTGTTTCGCTCCCTGCAACGGCACTTTCACGACGCCGAGCACGGCGGCTGGTTCTACAGCATCGACGCGCACGGCAAGCCGCTGGATAAGCGCAAAGACCTCTACACCCACGCCTTCATCATCTTTGCCTGTGCCCACTACTGGGCCAAAGTGCGTGAGCCATTGGTGGAATCGGTGCTCAATGCGGCGCTGGCCGTGGTCGCCGAACGCTTCGCCACAGGCGACGGCCTGTACGAAGCGGTATTGGAGCGCAACTGGTCATCCCTCAAGTCCGGCCCCCTGCAAAACCCGCTGATGCACTTGGCCGAAGGCTTTCTCGCCACCCTGGCCGTGCGTGAAGACGCCGTCACGCAAGACGCACTGCTGGACCTTGCCACGGCCATGCAGAAGCGCTTCATCGACCGCGAGCACGGCGTGATGATGGAGAAACCGCTGGGCGCTGTGGATAACTGGTTTGAGCCCGGCCATCAGTTCGAATGGTTCTTTTTGCTGGCGTCTTCAGACGTGCTTCGCGGCACCGCGCTGCATGCCTCGTTGACGCGGGCGTTTGCCTACGCCGAGCTCAAGGGTGTGGATAAATCGAACGGCGCGGTCAGCGGCATGCTCGCTCTGGACGGCACGGTGCGCGATGGCACTCAACGGATCTGGGCCCAGGCTGAATACCTGCGCGCGCTGACCTTGCGGCCCGCCAGCGAGGCAGTGCTGCAACGCCAATTGCTGGCGCTGCAACAGCACTTTTTGCATGACAAAGGCTGGCATGAATGCCTGGATGCCAAGGGCGTTGTGAGCCGACGGGACATGCCGTCGACCACGCCGTATCACTTGGCGACCTGCTACCAGGGTTTGATCCAGCATTTGGGCTGACTTTCAGGGTCGCATCGCGGGCAAGCCCGCTCCCACACTTGAATGGGTTCACACCTTCAACATGTGGGAGCTGGCTTGCCTGCGATGGCCCCACCGCGGTCTAGCCGACCGTCACGCAATCCACTTGCGATCCCCGGTAAAGCTGATCGTCAGCCAGCGCGCCGCATCCGGCGTGCCCAGCGCTGTGGATATCTCTTCGCGCAGCGCGTCGAGGGTCGCGACGTTGCCCACCGGGTAATCCGCCGGCAGCACCACATGAATCTCGATAAACCGCGCCCGCCCGTGCTTTTGCACGTAGGACTCGTAGTCGTCGAAACCATGCTTGGCTTGCGCCGCCTCCATCACTTCGCGCACCTTGTCGTCCAAGTGATCCGGGGCAATCCCCAGCACTTCGCGCAAGGCCGGACGCAGGATCTTGAACGCCGGCGCCAGCATACTCAGGGCCAACAGGATCAAGATCAGCGGGTCCACATACACCGCCCACTCGTCATACCCCTGAGACTTGAGCAACAGCGCGGCGAGAAAGCTGATCAGCAAACCCACCGAGAGCATCGCGTCCACCAGCCAACTGATGTTGTCGAACTGGATCAGCGAAGATTTCAGCGTGCGATTGCGGTAGCGCACGTAGAAGAAGTAAGCGAATTCGACGACGGTAAACACCGCCGCATAAACGATCACCAGCCCCAACTCGATCTCGCGCCCGCCATTGATAATGCCGAACACGCCGTTGAGAAACGCGTAGATGGCGATCAGCAGCAAAAAGCTGCCTTCGATCAGCAATACCATTGGCTCCAGGTGCCAATAGCCGAACTGGAAACGCTCGTTGCTTTTCTTGGCGATCAGCTTGGCCGTGATCAGCATCAACACCTTGATGGCGGTGGCGATCAGCGAGAAAAAGCCGTCGAACAGAATGGATTGGGCGCCAGATATCACACCCGTGACAATCCCGGCGATCGCTACCGCGAACATCAGGATGGTCGATTGTTTGAGCAGTGCCTGCTCACCTCGGTTACTCACATTTCCTCCCGTCAAAACCTTTAAACCGCACAGTGCGGAGGGGTTTTCAGGGGTGGAGTGTACCTTATGTCGTGTTTTGGCCGATTTGACGCCATCGGGGGCAAGCCCCCTCCCACATTTGACCGCATTTCAAAGTTGAAACTCGGTTGAGTGTGGGAGGGGGCTTGCCCCCGATGGCAGCGACTCGGTCTTAAGCCTTACTTGGCCCCACGCTCAATCGCAAACCCAGCCCAGGTCTGGCTCACCGGCATCAGCTCCAACCGGTTGATATTCACGTGCGCCGGGGTGTTCAGCACCCAGAAGATGGTGTCGGCAATGTCCTGCGGCTGGATCGGCTCAGCACCGGCGTAGGTCGCGTCGTAACGCGCCTGGTCGCCGCCAAAGCGCACCAGCGAGAATTCACTCTCGCACAGGCCTGGTTCGATGTTGGTCACGCGCACGCCGGTGCCTTGCAGGTCGCAACGCAGGTTCAGCGAGAACTGCTTCACGAACGCCTTGGAGCCGCCATACACGTGGCTGCCCGGGTACGGGTAGCTGCCGGCGATGGAGCCCAGGTTGATGATCCCGGCGCCTCGGCCGTGAGCGATCAGGCGTGGCAGCAGCAGGCTGGTGGTGGTCAGCAAGCCTTTGATGTTGGTGTCGACCATGGTTTCCCAATCGTCGAGGCTGCACTTGGGCGCAGGGTCAGTGCCCACGGCCAGGCCGGCGTTGTTGATCAGCCCGCGCAGCTTGGCGAACGAAGGCGGCAGGTTGGCGATGGCGTCTTCCATGCCCTTGCGGTCACGTACGTCCACCACCAGCCCGTGCACTTCAGTCTGCTTGGAAAGCTCTTCAACCAGTGCATTCAAACGGTCGGCACGACGGCCGGTGAGCACCAGTTTCCAACCGGCGTCGGCAAAGCGGCGGGCGCAGGCTTCGCCGAAACCTGAGGTTGCGCCAGTAATAAACAGCGTGTCGGACATGGTGTTCTCCTTGCGGGCATCTGGGAAAAAAGTTGCCAGCAGAATGCCCTTACGCCGCGATTGCGGCAACCGCTGTGCACACACCTTCATGTACAGCTGGTCAATTTTTAACCATCTCGAGCGAGGCCTTATAAACCGTGGTCTGCAGCCATATGCGCGCAGGTTATCCACAACTGCGCCCACAGTCTTTGGGGGCAAGTGCAAAAAGCCAAAAGCCGCTGTGTACAAGGCCTGCAGGCAGTTTTAGAAAGTTTTTTGCTTGACCTTGGACGGGCCGTATGTAGGCCCGGTTGACAGATGCAAACGCGAACGATGGCTCCAGGCCAGTCATTCCGGCCTCTGCGGCCGTCTTTCCAGAGTTTAGTCACAGACTTATCCACAGGCCCAGGCAACATAAATCGGTCATATACCTGTGTCTTTAAACAGGTTGACAAAGCGCTCGACAGGGCCCGAAAAAACCGCTGATCAATAAACAACCACCGCGCTGCAAGCCACGGTTTTAAAGGCTTTCAGCCAGCTACTCCCACGTTACCCACAGCCGGTTCCACAGCGGATGGGGACAAGTCAAAACTGTGACAAAACAGGGATTTGCGGCGGCTATATGTCGCGCTTTGGAAGGTGGCTGGATTTGTTTTCCACAATTTGGCGGGAAGCCTGTGGACACCCAAAAACAAATGTGGGAACCGCCTTTATGTAGGAGCCGGGCTTGCTCGCGATAGCATCACCTCGGTTTGCCTGACAGACCGAGGTGTTCGTATCGCAGGCAAGCCAGCTCCCACATTAAAGCCGCTTCCCACAGGGGTGATTGCATCAAGCCTTCAGATCAGTGCCCGCCGAGGTAGGCATTGCGCACTTCCTCGTTCACCAGCAACTCCTTGCCGGTGCCGGTCAGGCGAATCTCGCCGTTGACCATCACATACGCCCGGTCCGACAAGCGCAGCGCATGGTTGGCGTTCTGCTCCACCAGGAAGATGGTCATCCCGGTCGCCGCCAGCTCACGCAAGGTCGCGAAGATCTGCTTCACCACAATCGGCGCCAGGCCCAGGCTTGGTTCGTCGAGCAGCAACAGCTTGGGCCGGCTCATCAGCGCGCGGGCGATGGCGAGCATTTGCTGCTCGCCGCCGGACATGGTCATGGCGCGCTGGGTGCGCCGCTCCTTGAGCCGCGGGAACAACTCGAACATGCGCTGCATGTCTTCCTGCGCGTATTTGTCGCCAATCGGGATCGTGCCCATCAGCAGGTTTTCCTCGACGGTCATGTCGGGGAACACCCGCCGCCCTTCCGGCGACTGCGCAATGCCGTTGGAGGCGATGTAGTGGGACGACTTGTGGGTAATGTCGACGCCGTTGTAGAGGATCTGCCCGGACTCCGCACGTGGCTGGCCGAAAATCGACATCAGCAGCGTGGATTTACCCGCGCCGTTGGAGCCGATCAGGCTGACGGTTTCGCCTTCGTTGATGTGCAGCGAGACTTTTTTCAGGGCCTGGATCGGGCCGTAAAACACGTCCAGCTCCTTCATTTCGAGGGTAGGTGCACTCATACCAGCTCCTCTTCGTCGGCGCCCAGGTAGGCGGCAATCACTTTCGGGTCGTTGCGGATCGCTTCCGGGCCGCCCTCGGCGATCACGTTGCCGTGGTCGAGCACCACAATGTGGTCGGAAATACTCATCACCATGCCCATGTCGTGTTCGATCAGCACCACCGTGAGGTCGTGTTCGTCGCGCAGCAGGCGAATCATCGCGCTGAGCGCTTCGGTTTCCTGCGGGTTAAGGCCGGCTGCCGGTTCGTCCAGGCAGATAATCTGCGGCCGGGTGCACATGGCACGGGCGATTTCCAGGCGGCGCTGCTGGCCGTAGGAAAGCTCGCCGGCCAGGCGGTTGGCGCAGTCCACCAGGTCGACCACTTCCAGCCAGTAGAAGGCGTGGTCGAGCGCATCGCTTTCGGCCTTGCGGTAGCCCTTGGTGTTGAGGATGCCGGCGAGCATGTTGCGGTTGACCCACATGTGCTGGGCCACCAGCAGGTTCTCCAGCACCGACATTTCCTTGAACAGGCGAATGTTCTGGAAGGTGCGCGCCAGCCCGGCACGGTTGACCAGGTGAGTGCCGCCAAACATCTTGTAGTAAACACGGCTGAAAAAGCTTTTCGGCGACACAAAGTCGGTGACCTTGAAGCGCTCGCCCAACAACTGGATCACGTTGGTCTGCTTGCCGCGGATGTTGAGTTGGATCTTGCCGCCGCTGGCCTTATAGAAACCGGTCAGGCAGTTGAACACCGTGGTCTTACCGGCGCCGTTGGGGCCGATCAGGGCGAAGATCGAGTTGCGTTCGACCTTGAGGCTCACATCGCTCAAGGCCTTGATGCCACCGAAGTGCATCATCAAATGTTCCACGGACAGGACGACTTCCTTGCTCATGGCGCCACTCCTTTACGTGGGGTCACACCGGTACGGCTGATGCGAATCAGGCCGCGCGGCCGCCAGATCATCATCACCACCATCAACACGCCAAACAGCAGCACGCGATACTCCGAGAAGCTGCGCAGCAACTCGGGCGCGACGGTCAATACGAACGCCGCAATCACCACGCCGACCGTCGAGCCCATGCCGCCCAACACCACGATGGCCAGGATCAGCGCCGACTCGAAGAAGGTGAACGACGACGGGTTGACGAAACCCTGGTAGCTGGCGAAAAACACCCCGGCCAGACCGGCCGTGGACGCGCCGATGGTGAACGCCGAGAGCTTGACCAGCACGTGGTTCAGGCCCATGGAGCGGCAGGCGATTTCATCTTCGCGCAAGGCTTCCCAGGCGCGGCCGACCGGCATGCGGGTCAGGCGATGCTTGATGTACAGCACGGCCAGCACCACCAGGAACAGCACGATGTAGATGAACATGAACTTGATGTTGGGGTTGTAATCGATGCCGAAGAACTCATGGAACGGAATCCCACCGTCCTTCGCCTTGCGCCCGAACTCAAGGCCCAGGAAGGTCGGCGAAGGCACCGGCATGCCGTTCGGGCCGCCAGTGAACGACAGCCAGTTATTGAGCACCAGGCGAATGATTTCACCGAAGCCCAAGGTCACGATGGCCAAGTAGTCACCGTGCATTCGCAGCACCGGGAACCCGAGTATGCACCCCGCCAGCGCCGCACAGATGGCCGCCAAGGGCAGCACCGTCCAGAAGCCGAGGCCCAGGTATTGATAACCCAGCGCCAGGCCGTAGGCACCGATGGCGTAGAACGCCACGTAACCCAGGTCGAGCAGCCCGGCCAGGCCCACCACGATGTTCAGGCCCAGGCCGAGCAACACATAAATCAACCCGAGGATGACCACCGTGAGCAGGTACTTGTTGGCGAAGATCGGGAACACGATGGCGATCACGATCAGCGCCGGGATGATCCAGCGCAGGCGTGATTTGTAGTCGGGCGGCAACACGTGCACGCCGGAGCCACTGCTCTCGAAACCCTGCAGAATCTTCAGGCCCTTGGGGGTTTGCAGGAACAGGCTGAGGGCAAAACGGCCAGCCATCACAATGGCAACCAATACGGCCACGCGCGCCGGTTGCAGGTTGAAGCTGTAGCCGTCGAGGACCACGCCGACGATCGGACCGAACACGATCAACGAAATCAGCCCGGCGAGGACCGTATCGACCACACTTTTTTTGATATCAATCGATTTGGCAGCAGACATGTTTACACCTTCGCCACGAGCGGACGACCAAGCAGGCCCTGAGGACGGAAAATCAGAATCACCACCAGCAGGGAGAAACTGAACACGTCTTTGTAGTCAGAGTTGATCAACCCCGAGAACAGCGACTCGGAGATACCCAGGATGATCCCGCCGAGCATGGCCCCAGGCAGGGAGCCGATGCCGCCGAGTACCGCTGCGGTAAACGCCTTGATGCCGATGATGAAGCCGGCGTAGAAGTCGAACGTGCCGTAGTTGAGGGTAATCAGCACGCCGGCCAGGGCCGCCATCGCTGCACCAATCACGAATACGTAGGAAATCACCCGGTCGGTGTTGATGCCCAGGATCGAGGCCATCTTGCGGTCTTGCTGAGTCGCGCGGCACATGCGGCCGAGCTTGGTGTATTTGATGATGTAGGTCAGCAGCCCCATGCCCAGAAACGCGGCCACCAGGATGAACACCTTGGTGTAGGTCAGCTGCACGAAACCGCTGCCGATATCGACGCGCCAGGCGCCGGCCAGCAGGGTTGGAATGCCTTGTTGTTTCGCGCCCTGAGCGATCTGCGCATAGTTTTGCAGGATCAGGGAGATGCCGATGGCGCTGATCAGCGGTGCCAGTCGGGTGGAGTTGCGCAGCGGTTTGTAGGCGACACGCTCGATGACCCAACCGTAAACGCCGGTGACGACCACGGTGAATATCAGGGTGCCGAGAATGAGCAGCGGGAAGGATTCGATCCCGAAGTAAGCCAGCAGTGCCAGACTGATCGCCGCGAGGTAAGCGGAAATCATATAAACCTCGCCGTGGGCGAAGTTGATCATGCCAATGATGCCGTAGACCATTGTGTAGCCGATGGCGATCAGGCCATAGACCGACCCGAGGGTCAGGCCATTGACCAGTTGCTGCAGGAAAATACCATCCATAACGCAATCTCACGCGGTGAGCACCTGCACACCGGTGGGCGTGCGGCGCTTCTGGAGGAAAAGACAGACTTGTCGCCTGACACGATGGTGCGAGCAACCGCGCCCCCTGTGGGAGCCGGGCTTGCCCGCGATGACGGACTGACAACCAACACCTGTGTTGAATGTGAAACCGCTATCGCAGGCAAGCCAGCTCCCACAGGGGATCGAGGCGCTTAAACGATCGTGTTTGTTCTTACTTCTGCTTTTCCAGCTGGTGGTATTTGCCGTCTTTATCCCACTGGTAAACCACGTAGTCGGAGATCTTCAGGTCGCCCTTGGCGTCCCAGTTTTTCTCGCCCATCACGGTTTTGACCGGGTGCGATTTCAGCCACTTGGCGGCGTCTTCGCCTTTATTGGACTTGGCGCCGTTGAAACCGGCGGCCAGGGCCTGGATCGAGGCATAGGCGTACAGGGTGTAGCCTTCAGGCTCGGTGCCGTTTTTGCGGAACTCTTCCACGACGGTCTTGCTGTCTGGCAGCAGGCGCGGGTCGGCGCCGAAGGTCATGTAAACGCCGTCTACGTATTGCGCGCCGCCCGCGGTGGCAACCAGTTCGTCGGTCACGATGCCGTCATCGGACATGAACTTGACGTCCTTGAGGCCCGCTTCACGGATCTGGCGCACCAGTGGACCGGCTTCAGGGTGCAGGCCGCCGAAGTACACCACATCAGCACCGGTGGAGCGGATTTTGGTGACCAGGGCGCTGAAGTCTTTCTCGCCACGGGTCAGGCCTTCTTCCAGCACCGGCTTGACGCCACGTTTGGTCAACTGCTGAGCGGTGGCGTCAGCCAGGCCTTTGCCGTAGGTGTCTTTGTCGTTGATCACCGCGACTTTCTTACCCTTGAGCACATCGACAATGTAGTCGCCGGCGACGATGCCTTGCTGGTCGTCACGCCCGCACATACGGAACACCGCGCCCAGGCCACGTTCGGTCACCTGTGGGTTGGTGGAACCCGGGGTGATCATGATGATGCCGGCCTCGTCGTACACCTCGGAGGCCGGGATGGTGTTGGAGGAGCAGAAGTGCCCGACCACGCCGATCACTTTGTCCTGGTCTGCCAGACGGTTGGCGACGGCCACCGCCTGCTTCGGCTCGCAGGCGTCATCGCCGGCCACCAGCTTGAGTTGCTCGCCGTTGATCCCACCGGCCTTGTTGATCACATCGGCTGCCGCTTGGGCACCCTTCATGTACTGCTCACCGAAAGCTGCGTTGGCGCCCGTCATCGGCCCCGCTACGCCAATCTTCACATCAGCTTGAACAAACGCAGAAACACCCAGCGCCGCTGCAACGGCGAGGGCCAGAAAACCTTTCTTGTAAAACGTCTGGGACATGAGTGGTGCTCCGAGGTTTTTGTTTATTGGCACTACGATTTCACTGCGAACCTTCAACTGAAACTTTCAGGGAAAGCCCAGAGCAAGCCGCGTGCCATTACTTTTTTATTCTTCAAAAAGACACGGTGTCATTGTTATTACAGGCGTTTCGACTCCTTTTGCCAGGACGTGCAACCGCCTGGTACCGAGAGGTGCAACCGATGGAGCAAAAAAGTACAACCCTGACAGGTCGCACCTGCAACCAGACGGATAAACGACAGTTCCTACGCCTGTAACAATGTGCGTAACGGAACTGCACATTTACAGTGCGTGATTGCTACGACTTGCACCAATACAGATTAGTAGCCTGCTAAGAAAATGCAGGCTTCTGACAGGTATTTCGCTGATCAGATCACGATCCGTAGGCATTGGCCCGCGTGATACAGCGAAAATCCGGCTTCATACAGGCAACTGCGCAAGCCCACCCCGGCCAGCGGTTGCATCGGTGCGAAGGGAATCGGCAAGGCCTGGGCATTCTGGTGACACAAATAGTCGGCAAATGCCTTGCCCACTACGCTGCCGGTGGTCACGCCGCGCCCGTTATAGCCGGTCACCGCCACCAGGCCCGGCGCGGGTTCGAACAGACGCATCAGGTGGTCCGGGGTGAAGGCGATGCAGCCGGTCCAGGTGTATTCCCACTGCACCGATTTGAGGTACGGGAAGTAATGCTGCTGCACCCGATCGGCCCACGCCTTGAGGAACCAGGCGGGTTTCTGATTCCCGTTGCCCAGGCTGCCGAGCAACAGCCGGCCGTCTGCATCGCGGCGGATGCTGCTCAACACCTGGCGTGTGTCCCACGAGCCCTGCCCGCCAGGCAGGATCTGTTGGGCAGCGTCGTCCGTCAGCGGCGCCGAAGCGACCTGGTAGTAATAGCCTGGGAAGAAATTGCGCCGCAGCTCAGTCCATTCGCCTTCGGTGTAGGCATTGGAGGCGATCACCACTTGTGCAGCCTGCACCGAGCCCTGCGCGGTTTGCACCGACCAGGTTGCGCCCTGGCGCTCCAGCCGGGTGACCGGGGAATGGTCGAAAAGCTGCCCGCCCAGGCCAACCGCCGCATTCGCCAAACCACTGGTGTAGGCCATCGGGTTCAAGGTGCCCGCGCGCCGATCCAGCAGTGCGGCGGCGATCTTTTTAGTGCCGGTGGCGTGTTCGCAGGCTTGCCCGGTCAGCAATTCAACCGGCGCGCCACGGCGCTTCCATTGTGCTTCACGACTGCGTAAATCCGCCTCGCCACGGGCGTTGTGCGCCATGTGCAAGGTGCCCTCGCGGCGCAGTTGGCAATCGATGCCGTACTTGTCGATCAGGCTGAACACCAGTGACGGCGCTGCGCCCAACATGCGGTTGAGCTGGCTGCCCACCGCCTCGCCGAAACCGGCTTCGATCTCGTCCGGGGGAATCCACATACCGGCATTCACCAGCCCGACGTTACGCCCCGAACCGCCATGGCCGGTGCGATGGGCCTCCAGCACGGCGACGCTTTTACCTTGCTCCAGCAAATGCACGGCTGCCGACAACCCGGTGATCCCGGCGCCGATCACGCACACATCGACCTTGACCTCGCCCTTGAGCGCGGCCCGGTCCGGGCGGCCAGGGGTAAGGTGTTCCCACAAACATGCTTCGCGTAATGCCATTGCCAGACTCCGATGAGACCTAACAAACCACCATTATTCTG
>NZ_JANLOF010000024.1:0-55028 GCF_025466135.1 Pseudomonas sp. 14P_5.3_Bac1
CGGTTCGCACTCGACGTTCTTGTCAGCCAGCGACCCCGTGGGTAAAGGGATTCAAGCTGGAATGCAAAAGTTGGAAGGCTTCTTGCAATACCGCCTCCAGGACGCGCTTCAGCGTCAAAACTTTGCTTCAAGGAACACGAGGAATACCGGTGGTAGATCGCTCTCAAATGCTCAACACGGCCCGTGGCACCCTGACTGATCTGTCGCGGGGCAACCTGGGTGTGCCGTTGTTGTTGCTGGTGATGCTGGCAATGATGATGTTGCCGATGCCGCCGTTCCTGCTCGACGTGTTTTTTACCTTCAACATTGCCCTGTCCGTCGTCGTGCTGCTGGTCTGCGTGTACGCCCTGCGGCCGCTGGATTTCGCGGTATTTCCTACCATCCTGCTGATCGCGACCCTGCTGCGCCTGGCGCTGAACGTGGCGTCCACGCGGGTGGTGATGCTCCACGGCCAGGACGGCCACGCCGCCGCCGGTAAGGTGATCCAGGCGTTCGGTGAAGTGGTGATCGGCGGTAACTACGTGGTCGGTATCGTGGTGTTCGCGATCCTGATGATCATCAACTTCGTGGTGGTGACCAAGGGCGCCGGGCGGATCTCCGAGGTGAGCGCGCGCTTTACCCTCGACGCCATGCCCGGCAAACAAATGGCGATCGACGCCGACCTCAACGCCGGCCTGATCGACCAGGGCCAGGCCAAGGCCCGCCGTCTGGAAGTGGCCCAGGAAGCCGAGTTCTACGGTTCCATGGACGGTGCGAGCAAGTTCGTGCGCGGTGACGCCATCGCCGGCCTGTTGATTCTGTTCATCAACCTGATCGGCGGCATGGCGGTTGGTATCTTCCAGCACGGCATGACCTTCGGCGATGCGGGCAAGGTCTACGCCTTGCTGACCATCGGTGACGGTTTAGTGGCGCAATTGCCATCACTGTTGTTATCCACAGCCGCCGCGATCATGGTGACCCGTGCTTCGGGCTCCGAAGACATGGGCAAGCAGATCAGCCGCCAGATGTTTGCCTCGCCCAAGGCGCTGGCCGTGGCCGCTGGCATCATGGCGATCATGGGCATCGTGCCGGGCATGCCGCACATCTCGTTCCTGAGCATGGCGGCCATGGCCGCCGGCGGTGCGTACCTGTTCTGGCGCAAGCAAAACCAGGTCAAGGTGCAGGCCCAGCAGGAAATCGCCCGCCAGCAGGACCTGCTGCCGTCGCCGGCCCGCGCCCAGGAAACCAAGGAGCTTGGCTGGGATGACGTGACCCCGATCGACATGATCGGCCTGGAAGTCGGCTACCGCCTGATTCCGCTGGTGGACCGCAACCAGGGCGGCCAATTGCTGGCGCGGATCAAGGGCGTGCGCAAGAAGCTGTCCCAGGACCTGGGCTTCCTGATGCCGACCGTGCACATCCGCGACAACCTCGACCTGGCCCCCAGCGCCTACCGCCTGACCCTGATGGGCGTGATCCTCGCCGAAGCCGAGATTTACCCCGACCGCGAACTGGCGATCAACCCCGGCCAGGTGTTCGGCACGCTCAACGGCATAACCGCCAAAGATCCGGCTTTTGGCCTGGAAGCGGTGTGGATCGAAGTCAGCCAGCGCAGCCAGGCGCAATCGCTGGGTTACACCGTGGTAGACGCCAGTACGGTGGTCGCCACGCACCTCAATCAGATCCTGTACAAGCACTCCCACGAGCTGATCGGCCACGAGGAAGTCCAGCAATTGATGGGTTTGCTGGCCAAAGCCTCGCCAAAACTGGCCGAAGAACTGGTGCCGGGCGTGCTCTCTCTGTCGCAATTGCTCAAGGTATTGCAGGCCTTGCTCGCCGAACAGGTGCCGGTGCGCGACATTCGCAGCATCGCCGAGGCCATCGCGAACAACGCCGCCAAGAGTCAAGATACCGCCGCGCTGGTGGCGGCGGTGCGGGTCGGATTGTCCCGTGCAATCGTGCAAAGCATTGTAGGGATTGAGTCTGAGCTGCCTGTGATCACCTTGGAGCCAAGGTTGGAACAAATATTGCTCAATAGTATTCAGAAGGCGGGACAAGGCCAGGAAGAGGGCGTTCTGCTGGAGCCAAGCATGGCGGAAAAACTGCAGCGTTCTTTGATTGAAGCCGCGCAGCGCCAGGAAATGGCGGGTCACCCGGTAATTCTGCTGGTGGCGGGCCCGGTCCGCGCGATGTTGTCGCGGTTTGGACGTCTGGCAGTGCCGAATTTGCACGTTTTGGCTTATCAGGAAATTCCTGACAACAAGCAAGTGACTATTGTCGCGACAGTAGGGCCCAACGGCTGAGGTAGTGGGTTATGCAAGTTAAGCGTTTTTTCGCCGCCGATATGCGTCAGGCCATGAAACTGGTACGTGATGAGCTGGGCGCCGATGCCGCGATTATCGGAAACCGTCGTATTGCCGGCGGTGTCGAGCTGACGGCTGCCCTGGATTACACCCCCTCGGCGCTGGCGCCGCGTGTGCCGAACATGGAGCTCGAAGACGAGCTGCGCAAGATGGCCTCGCGGATTGTCTCGGCCCAGGCTGAATTGAGCATGCGTGGCGACAGCGATGCCAGCACCAACCGCCAGTTGTTCGCCGGCCTGCCGCTGACCGCTGCCGAGCCGCTGTTTGAACCGACATTCAAAGAACCGCCACGTCCTGCAGCGCCGGCCCCGGCTGCCGCAGTCGACCAGCGCGTGTTCGACTCGATGCGCTTTGAGCTCAACGGCCTGCGTGAGCTGCTCGAAGTGCAGCTGGGCTCGCTGGCGTGGAACCAGTTGCAAGGCAGCAAACCGCAACAAGCCAACCTGTGGCGTCGCCTGCAACGCATCGGTCTGTCTGGCCCGTTGTCCCGCGACCTGCTGGCGCTGACCGCCGAAGTTGAAGAACCACGCCAGGCCTGGCGCATGTTGCTGGCGCACTTGGCACGCATGATC
Organism: Pseudomonas sp. 14P_5.3_Bac1; assembly: GCF_025466135.1. NCBI lineage: Bacteria > Pseudomonadati > Pseudomonadota > Gammaproteobacteria > Pseudomonadales > Pseudomonadaceae > Pseudomonas > Pseudomonas sp. 14P_5.3_Bac1. The sequence goes on from NZ_JANLOF010000024.1 coordinate 2,915, forward strand.
GTGACGCCGGAAATCGAACCCCTGGAAGAGGGCGGTGTGATTGCCATGGTCGGCCCGGCCGGCATGGGCAAGACCACCACCCTGGCCAAGCTGGCAGCGCGTTATGTGCTCAAGTACGGCGCGCAGAATATCGCGCTGGTGAGCATGGACAGCTACCGCATTGGCGCCCAGGAGCAGCTCAAGACCCTGGGCCGCATCCTCAATGTGACGGTGACCCACGTTGACCCGGGCCAGTCGCTGGCAAACGCCCTCGACCCGCTGCTGCGCAAGCGCGTGGTGCTGATCGACACCGCTGGCCTGCAAGCCAGTGACCCGGCGCTGCGCATGCAGCTCGAAAGCCTGGCCGGGCGTGGCATCAAGTCAAAAAATTACCTGGTGCTTGCAACCACCAGCCAGAAACAGGTTCTTACCGCTGCATATCACAGCTACAAGCGTTGCGGCCTGGCCGGTTGCATCCTCACCAAGCTCGATGAAACCGCGAGCCTGGGTGAAGTGCTGAGCCTGGCCATCAGTCATGAATTACCGGTCGCCTACCTGACCGACGGGCCGCGGATCCCGGATGATCTTCATCTGCCGCGCCGTCATCAGTTGGTCAGCCGTGCTGTCAGTGTGCAAATGCAAGAAGAGCCTAGCGAGGAAGCGATGGCCGATATGTTCGCCGACCTTTACCACAACCCCGCCAAGCGGGTCGGTTAAGGCCAGGATGAACACCATGAAATGTATCTACATCGATGGTCTGCAAGCGATTCACGCGGCCAAGCCATGTAGCCTGCGTCTAAGCAAGACAAGGTAAAGAAATAAAATGGGCAGCATGCATCCCGTACAGGTGATCGCGGTGACCGGCGGCAAAGGTGGCGTCGGGAAAACTAACGTGTCAGTGAATTTGTCCCTGGCCCTGGCAGAGCTTGGCCGTCGCGTCATGCTGCTGGATGCTGACCTGGGCCTGGCGAACGTCGACGTTCTGCTGGGGCTGACACCCAAACACACCCTTGCCGATGTGATCGAGGGCCGCTGCGAGCTGCGCGATGTGCTGCTGCAAGGCCCCGGTGGCATTCGCATCGTGCCGGCCGCCTCGGGCACCCAGAGTATGGTGCACCTGAGCCCGGCGCAGCACGCCGGCCTGATCCAGGCGTTCAGCGATATCGGCGACAACCTCGACGTGCTGGTGATCGACACCGCCGCCGGCATCGGCGAGTCCGTGGTCAGCTTCGTGCGCGCCGCCCAGGAAGTGCTGCTGGTGGTCTGCGACGAACCCACCTCGATCACCGACGCCTACGCCCTCATCAAACTGCTTAACCGTGACTACGGCATGAACCGCTTCCGCGTGCTGGCCAACATGGCCCAAAGCCCGCAGGAAGGACGCAACCTGTTCGCCAAGTTGACCAAGGTCACGGATCGCTTCCTGGATGTCGCCTTACAATACGTAGGCGCAGTTCCCTATGACGAGTGTGTACGCAAGGCTGTGCAAAAGCAGCGTGCGGTCTACGAAGCGTTCCCTCGTTCGAAGTGCGCACTGGCGTTCAAGGCTATTGCCCAGAAGGTCGATACTTGGCCGTTGCCCGCCAACCCTCGGGGGCATCTGGAGTTTTTCGTCGAGCGATTGGTGCATCAGACGAGCGCGGGACCTGTGCTATGACATCCAGCGGCTACAACCTTTACAAAAAGTCGGCGCGTGACAGCCAGGGCGAATTGATCGAGCGCTATGCGCCCCTGGTCAAGCGCATTGCCTATCACTTGCTGGCACGCCTGCCGGCCAGCGTGCAGGTCGAAGACCTGATCCAGGCCGGCATGATCGGTCTGCTCGAAGTGTCGACCAAATACGACGCGAGCAAAGGCGCGAGTTTCGAGACGTATGCGGGTATCCGTATCCGTGGCGCGATGCTCGATGAAGTGCGTAAAGGGGATTGGGCGCCGCGTTCGGTACACCGCAATACGCGCATGGTCAGTGACGCAATTCGCGCAATTGAAGCAAAAACCGGTCGTGACGCTAAAGATCATGAAGTTGCGGCCGAACTCCAATTGAGTCTCGACGATTACTACGGGATTTTGAACGATACCTTGGGCAGCCGCCTGTTCAGTTTCGACGACCTGTTGCAGGACGGCGAACACGAAGGGCTGCACGAGGACGGCGCGAGTGCTCATCTCGAACCGTCACGCGACCTGGAGGACGAACGTTTCCAGGGCGCGCTGGCGGAAGCGATTGCCAATTTGCCGGAGCGTGAGCGACTGGTGTTGGCGCTGTACTACGACGAAGAGCTGAACCTCAAGGAAATCGGTGAGGTCCTGGGGGTCAGCGAATCGCGTGTCAGCCAGTTGCACAGCCAGTGCGCAGCCCGCTTGCGGGGGCGATTGGGAGAGTGGCGCGCGCGCTGACAGGCAGTGTGGGGACACTGCAGACGCTACCGCGAAGGCTTCATGCCTTCGCGGGTTCGTACCGTGGTGCCCTGGGCAGTCCTTTTTGTGTAACGCCTGTTGATTGAAATGGCGCGTCCAGGTGCTGGGCGCGTTTAAGACTGCTTGGAGGTCGAATTGGACAAGAACATGAAAATCCTCATCGTTGATGACTTCTCAACGATGCGGCGGATCATAAAAAACCTGTTGCGTGACCTTGGGTTCACCAACACGGTCGAGGCGGATGACGGCATTACGGCGATTCCGATCCTCAACAGCGGGAGCATCGACTTTCTGGTAACCGACTGGAACATGCCGGGCATGACCGGTATCGACCTGCTGCGTCACGTGCGCGCCGATGAAAAACTGCGCAGCCTGCCTGTGTTGATGGTGACCGCCGAAGCCAAGCGTGAACAGATCATCGAAGCCGCCCAAGCCGGGGTAAACGGCTACGTGGTCAAGCCATTCACTGCACTGGCCTTGAAAGAGAAGATTGAAAAAATCTTCGAACGCATCGGTCATTGATGCTGCCACGGGGGAGCTATGGAGCATAAAGAAACGTCACAGGGAGACTTTGAGTCGACCCTGAAAAAGCATGCTCACCAGTTGGTCGAAAGCCTTGAAAAAGGCCACTTCGGCGACGCGGTGCAGTTGATCCATGAGCTTAACCAGACCCGTGACCGCGGCCTGTATCAGGAAGTGGGCAAGCTCACGCGCGAGCTGCACAGTGCGATCGTCAATTTTCAGATTGACCCGCACATGCCCCAGGCCGAAGAAATTTCGCAAATCACCGATGCCACCGAACGCCTGTCCTATGTGGTCAGGCTGACTGAGGCGGCGGCCAACCGCACCATGGACCTGGTGGAAAACGCCACGCCGCTGGTCAATGGCATGGCCACCGACGCTCAGGCGCTCAGCGTTGACTGGGGCCGCTTCATGCGTCGTGAAGTGGGGGCTGAAGAGTTTCGTGAATTGGCACGTCGGGTTGACGCTTTTCTGTCACGCAGCGAGCAGGAAAACCGCACGGTTTCCAGCAACCTCAATGACATTCTGCTGGCCCAGGATTACCAGGACCTCACCGGTCAGGTGATCAAGCGCGTGACCCAATTGGTCACCGAAGTGGAAAGCAACCTGCTCAAACTGGTGCTCATGGCCGGCCAGGTAGACCGTTTTGCCGGCATCGAACATGACCGCGAAGCGATCCTCTCGGAAAAAGATCCAAAAAAACATCTCGCCAAGGGTGAAGGTCCGCAGATTCATGCCGATAAACGTGAAGACGTTATGTCAGGTCAGGATGACGTAGATGACCTGTTATCCAGTTTAGGCTTCTAAGGAGCACCCACATGAGCTTCGGCGCCGATGAAGAAATCCTTCAGGATTTCCTTGTAGAGGCCGGCGAAATTTTAGAGCAACTGTCCGAGCAACTGGTCGAGCTGGAAAGCCGACCGGATGATGCGAACCTGCTCAATGCAATTTTTCGCGGTTTTCACACTGTAAAAGGGGGCGCCGGCTTCCTCCAGCTCCATGAGCTGGTGGAGTGCTGTCACATCGCCGAGAACGTGTTCGACATCCTGCGCAAGGGTGAGCGGCACGTCGACTCGGAACTGATGGACGTGATTCTCGAAGCACTGGATGCGGTCAACGGCATGTTCAGCGAAGTGCGCGAACGTGCACCGATCACTGCGGCCACGCCGGAACTGCTGGCGGCCCTGGCACGCCTGGCAGAACCGGCCACGTCGGCGGCACCTGTGGCAGCGGCGCCTGAGCCGGTTGTCGAGGCTGAGCCGGATGTGACCGACAGCGAGTTTGAGCAGTTGCTCAACTCCCTCAGTGCGGTGAAGGCCGAAGCTGAAGCACCGCAAGCGCCCACTGCGCCTGCAGCGCCGACCAGCGAAGACATTACCGACGCCGAGTTCGAATCGCTGCTCGACCAATTGCATGGCAAAGGCCAGTTCGCCGCCGACGCCGTGGCACCTGCCGCTGCGCCGCAAGCACCGGCGGCGTCTGCCAACACCGACATTACCGACGACGAATTCGAAGCGTTGCTCGACCAGTTGCATGGCAAAGGCACCTTTGCGGCCGAAGCCTTGCCGGAAGTCGCCGCCACCGCCGCCGCGCCTGCCGCCACGGCAGAACCGGCAGAACCGGCTGGCGACGGGCTGATCTCCGATCACGAATTCGAAGCCTTGCTGGATGAATTGCACGGCAAAGGCAAGTTCACCGAAGTGGCCCCGGCCGCCGCGGCGACCGCCACCCCGGTAGCGGCGAAACCCGCGCCAGCCAAAGCCGCCGCACCGGCCGCCGCTAAACCCGCTTCAGCCCCCGCAGCCGCCCCGGCGCCTGCACGGGCTGGTGCGGCGCCAGTGGCCGAGAAGCCTGCCAGTGAAGCCGAAACCACCGTACGGGTTGATACCGCACGCCTGGACGACATCATGAACATGGTCGGCGAACTGGTGCTGGTGCGTAACCGTCTGGTGCGCCTGGGCCTGAACAGCGGTGATGAAGCCATGCAGAAGGCCGTGTCGAACCTCGACGTGGTCACCGCTGACTTGCAGACCGCCGTGATGAAAACGCGGATGCAGCCGATCAAGAAAGTCTTCGGCCGCTTCCCGCGCCTGGTTCGCGACCTGGCGCGCCAGCTCAAGAAAGAAATCAACCTGGAACTGGTGGGCGAAGAAACCGACCTCGACAAAAACCTGGTCGAGGCCCTGGCCGATCCGCTGGTCCACTTGGTGCGCAACGCCGTCGACCATGGCGTCGAAACCCCGGAAGAACGCGAAGCCTCGGGCAAGTCCCGCAACGGCAAGGTGATTCTGGCGGCCGAGCAAGAAGGCGACCATATCCTGCTGTCGATCACCGATGACGGCAAAGGCATGGACCCGACGATTCTGCGCAATATCGCGGTCAAGCGTGGCGTGATGGACAAGGACGCCGCCGACCGCCTGACCGACACCGAGTGCTACAACCTGATCTTCGCCCCGGGCTTCTCGACCAAGACCGAGATTTCCGACGTGTCCGGCCGTGGCGTGGGCATGGACGTGGTGAAGACCAAGATCAGCCAGCTCAATGGCTCGATCAACATTTACTCGACCAAGGGCCAAGGCTCGAAGATCGTCATCAAGGTGCCGTTGACCCTGGCGATCATGCCGACCCTGATGGTGATGCTGGGCAACCAGGCGTTCGCCTTTCCGCTGGTCAACGTCAACGAGATCTTCCACCTCGATCTGTCGCGCACCAACGTGGTGGACGGCCAGGAAGTGGTGATCGTGCGCGACAAGGCGTTGCCGCTGTTCTACCTCAAGCGCTGGCTGGTGGCTTCGGCCAAGCATGAAGAGCAGCGCGAAGGCCATGTGGTGATCTTGTCCGTGGGCACCCAGCGCATCGGCTTTGTGGTCGATCAACTGGTTGGTCAGGAAGAAGTGGTCATCAAGCCGTTGGGCAAAATGCTGCAGGGAACCCCGGGCATGTCGGGTGCGACCATCACCGGTGACGGTCGGATCGCGCTGATTCTCGATGTTCCGAGCATGCTCAAGCGTTACGCCGCACGGCGTATTTGATTCTGGTGGGGCTTGGGCGGTAATGCCCGCCCCGCCTAACGGAGTGTTTATGGCAGTCAAGGTCCTGGTGGTGGACGATTCGGGTTTCTTCCGCCGCCGCGTCTCGGAAATTCTTTCCGCCGATCCAACGATCCAGGTGGTCGGCACGGCCACCAACGGCAAAGAAGCGATTGATCAAGCCATTGCGTTGAAGCCGGACGTGATCACCATGGACTACGAGATGCCGATGATGGATGGCATCACGGCTGTTCGGCACATCATGCAGCGCTGCCCGACTCCGGTGTTGATGTTCTCCTCGCTCACGCACGAAGGCGCCCGGGTCACCCTGGATGCGCTGGACGCGGGGGCCGTGGACTTCCTGCCGAAGAATTTCGAAGACATCTCGCGCAACCCCGAGAAGGTCAAGCAGATGCTGTGCGAGAAGGTGCACAGCATTTCGCGCAGTAACCGTCGCAGCCTGTCCAGTGCGCCGGCGCCGGCCCCGGTGGCAGCGCCTGCTGCGCCGACGTCGTCGTTTGCGCGCCCGGCACCTGCGCCCGTGGCACGCCCTGCGGCGGCGCCGGTGCGCGCCGCTGCACCGAGCGTGCATTCGCCTGCGCCCAAGCGCAAAGCCTACAAGCTTGTCGCTATCGGCACCTCTACCGGCGGCCCGGTGGCCTTGCAGCGGGTATTGACCCAACTGCCGGCCAACTTCCCTGCGCCGATCGTGCTGATCCAGCACATGCCGGCTGCCTTTACCAAAGCGTTCGCCGAGCGCCTGGACAAGCTGTGCCGCATCAGCGTCAAGGAAGCCGAGGATGGCGACATCCTGCGTCCTGGCCTGGCGCTGCTGGCCCCGGGCGGCAAGCAGATGATGGTCGATGGCCGTGGCGCGATCAAAATCCTGCCGGGCGATGAGCGCCTTAACTACAAGCCGTGCGTGGACATCACCTTCGGCTCGGCGGCCAAGTCCTACGGCGACAAAGTTCTGGCGGTGGTGCTCACCGGCATGGGCGCCGACGGCCGTGAAGGCGCGCGCCTGCTCAAGCAGGGCGGCAGCGCCATTTGGGCCCAGGACGAAGCCAGCTGCGTGATCTATGGCATGCCCATGGCCATCGTCAAGGCTGACCTGGCCGACGCCGTCTACAGCCTGGACGACATCGGCAAGCACCTGGTGGAGGCCTGCCTCTGATGGATGTCTTGAGCCTGATTGGCATTACCATGGCGTTTGTCGCGATTATCGGCGGCAACTACCTTGAAGGCGGCCACCTTGGCGCCTTGGCCAACGGCCCGGCGGCACTGATCGTGATCGGCGGCACCGTGGGCGCCGCGTTGCTGCAATCGCCCCTGAGTTCCTTCAAGCGCGCCATGCAGATTCTGGTGTGGATCATTTTCCCGCCACGCGTCGACCTGCCCGGCGGCATCGATCGCGTGGTCAACTGGAGCCTCACCGCCCGCAAGGAAGGCCTGCTGGGCCTGGAAGGCGTGGCCGATGCCGAGCCCGACAGCTACGCGCGCAAAGGCCTGCAATTGCTGGTTGATGGCGCCGAACCGGAGGCGATTCGCAGCATCCTCGAGGTGGATTTCTACACCCAGGAAAGCCGCGACATCAACGCCGCCAAAGTCTTTGAAAGCATGGGCGGCTACGCGCCGACCATCGGCATCATCGGTGCGGTGATGGGCTTGATCCACGTGATGGGCAACCTGGCCGACCCGTCGCAGCTGGGCAGCGGCATTGCCGTGGCGTTTGTCGCCACCATCTACGGCGTGGCGAGTGCCAACCTGGTGTTGCTGCCGGTGGCGAGCAAGCTCAAGTCGATTGCCATGCGCCAGTCGCGTTACCGCGAAATGTTGCTGGAAGGCATCTTGTCGATTGCCGAGGGTGAAAACCCGCGCTCCATCGAATTGAAGCTTCAGGGCTTCATGGATTGATGGGCATGCTTTGTGTAGGAGGGAGTTTGTGAGCCGTCGCCGCCGCGAGCCTGAAGAGCACGTCAACCATGAACGCTGGCTGGTGTCCTACGCCGACTTCATTACCTTGCTGTTCGCGTTTTTTGTGGTGATGTACTCCATCTCGTCGATCAACGAAGGCAAGTACAAAGTCATTTCCCAGGCGCTGATCGGCGTGTTCAACGACGCCGACCGTGCCCTCAAGCCGATCCCCATTGGCGAAGAGCGGCCCAAGACCGTGACCCCGGCCAAGCCGCTGGTCAACGACAGCGACGAAACCGCCGCCGGCATCGGTGGCACCAGTGACCCGCTCAAAAGCATTGCCGACGACATCAGCGCTGCGTTTGGCGACCTGATCAAATCCAACCAGATGACTGTGCGCGGCAACGAGTTGTGGGTGGAAATCGAATTGAATTCCAGCCTGCTGTTCGCCAGCGCCGATGCGATGCCGAGCGACCAGGCGTTCACCATCATCGACAAGGTGGCGGCGATCCTCAAACCGTTTGAAAACCCGATCCACGTGGAAGGCTTTACCGACAACTTCCCGATTGCGACCGCGCAGTACCCGACCAACTGGGAACTGTCGTCGGCGCGCGCCGCAAGCATCGTGCGCATGCTCGCGATGCAGGGCGTGAACCCTGGTCGGCTGGCGTCGGTGGGCTACGGCGAATTCCAGCCGGTGGCCAATAACGCCACCGCCGAAGGCCGCGCGCGCAACCGTCGCGTGGTGCTGGTGGTGTCGCGCAACCTGGATGTACGCCGCAGCCTGACCGGCACCGGCACGGCCAATGCAACACCGGATGCGGCACTGAAGCGGGCTGGCACACAAACTGCTACGCCAACCGTTAAGCCGTCGGTTCGTCAGAGCGCCGTCAATTCTCCGTCACCGGCTCAATAACTTATGCAATGTCTCGGTCGCGCCATCGCCTGCCGGGAGGAACCAACCGAATGAGAGTCTGGGCAGTTGCCAATCAAAAGGGTGGAGTCGGCAAGACCACCACCTCCATCGCTTTAGCCGGCTTGCTGGCCGAGGCGGGCAAGCGTGTGGTCGTGGTCGACCTCGACCCGCATGGCTCGATGACCAGCTATTTCGGCTACGACCCGGATGCGCTGGAACACAGCTGCTACGACCTGTTCCTGCACAAAGGCAGCGTGCCTGCCGACTTGCCGGGGCAATTGCTGCTGCCCACCAGTAACGAAAGCATTTCCCTGCTGCCCTCCAGCACTGCGCTGGCGACCCTGGAGCGTCAGTCGCCGGGGCAGAGCGGTTTGGGCCTGGTGATCGCCAAGACCCTGGCGCAGCTGTGGCAGGACTTCGACTACGCGATCATCGACAGCCCGCCGCTGCTGGGCGTGCTGATGGTCAACGCCTTGGCGGCCAGCCAGCAGTTGGTGATCCCGGTGCAGACCGAGCACCTGGCGGTCAAAGGCCTGGAGCGCATGGTCAGCACGCTGGCGATGATTAACCGTTCGCGCAAGCAGGCGCTGCCGTTCAGCATCGTGCCGACGTTGTTCGACCGTCGTACCCAGGCGTCCCTTGGCACCTTGCGGGTATTGCGCGATGCCTACCCGGACACCATCTGGAACGGCTACATCCCGGTCGACACGCGCCTGCGTGACGCCAGCCGCGCAGGCCTGACGCCTTCGCAGTTCGATGGCAAAAGCCGTGGCGTGCTGGCGTACCGCGCGTTGCTCAAGCATTTGCTGTCGCAACAGCTTGTGGCGCAGGTGGCGTGATGAACCGTCCCGTTGAATTCAAGACCCGGCCGCAACTGGCGCTGGAATCCTACCTGGATGCCCTGCTGCAGGACGCGACCGAAGAGCAACTGCCGGAACCGATTCTGCTGCTTGAACCGGTTGTAGAAGCCGAAAGCACGCTGGATGAGTTCCAGTTGGCAGTGCTCGAAGAACAAGCCCGCGATGCATACCTCGTGCCTGTGGTTGAGCCGTTAGAGCCGATTGCGCCGACGGTCGTGGCGCCCGTGGTGGTCGAGCCGGTGGTGGAAGTCCACCTGCCGCCGAGCATCACGCCGCCGCCAGTCACCGCGGATGGTCGCCCGGTGTGGGCCGCCGAGCCGTTCGAATGCCTGTTGTTCGACGTCGCCGGGTTGACCCTGGCGGTGCCGCTGGTGTGCCTGGGCTCGATCTATTCGCTGGAAGGCCAGGAGCTGACGCCGCTGTTCGGGCAACCGGAGTGGTTTCTCGGCATCCTGCCAAGCCAGGCCGGCAACCTCAAGGTGCTGGACACCGCACGCTGGGTCATGCCCGACCGTTACCGCGATGACTTCCGCCAGGGTTTGCAGTACGTGATTTCGGTGCAGGGCTACGAGTGGGGACTGGCGGTGCATCAGGTCAGCCGCTCGTTGCGCCTGGACCCGAATGAAATCAAATGGCGCAGCCACCGGGGCCAGCGGCCGTGGTTGGCCGGCACCGTGATTGAACACATGTGCGCGTTGCTCGATGTCGCCGAGCTGGCTGAGTTGATCGCCAGCGGCGCGGTAAAAGCGATGCCACAGAACAAACGCAGTTGATTGAACAATAAGGCCCGCATGCAAGTGCGGTCAGCGAAGTACATACGCCGTGAAAACGGTATTTGAAGGGGTCCGAGGAATGAACAAGTCAGCATCCGCACAAGGTTTGGTCGATGATCCAATCCTGCAATGGGTAACCTTCAAACTGGACAACGAGTCCTACGGCATCAACGTGATGCGCGTGCAGGAAGTGTTGCGCTACACCGAGATCGCGCCGGTACCGGGTGCGCCGAGCTACGTGCTGGGCATCATCAACCTGCGCGGCAACGTGGTGACCGTGATCGACACCCGCCAGCGTTTTGGCCTGGTGCCGACCGAGGTTAACGACAACACGCGTATCGTCATCATCGAAGCCGACAAGCAAGTGGTCGGGATCATGGTCGACAGCGTGGCCGAAGTGGTTTACCTGCGCCAATCGGAAGTGGAAACCGCGCCGAACGTGGGCAACGAAGAATCGGCCAAGTTCATCCAGGGCGTGTGCAACAAGAACGGCGAGCTGCTGATTCTGGTTGAGCTGGACAAGATGATGAGCGAAGAAGAATGGCAGGACCTGGAGAACATCTGATTGTTTTTTGAAGCGGCGGTGATTGTCCTGGCCCTGTTGTGGGCCGGGACCGTGGCGTTCCTGCTGCGCTATATGCGCCAGCAACGCGAATTGGCCCAGCAACAGGCCGAGCGCGATGCCGTGCGTGACCGGCGCATTCTTGACCTGGTCAAGCGCGTGGATCACTTCCAGCAGACTGCGGTAAAGGTCGGGGACGAGGTGCATGAACTGCGCGCGATTCTCGGGCCGCTGCCGGACAAGCTGGCGCAGATCGAACAACGCGACCCTTCGAGCCTGTCGTTCGCCCAGGCGGCGAAGCTGGTGGGCATGGGCGCGACCGTGGATGAGCTGACGCAGTCGTGTGGCTTGACCCAGGCTGAAGCGCAATTGATGAGTAAGTTGCACAAAAGCTGACGTAGGTTGCTGCACCTGTCCGACGTTGCGGGCTGGCTTTCCTGTGGGAGCTGGCTTGCCTGCGATGCGGACACCTCGGTACACCAGGCGCACTCGATAGGTGCCGCCTGACATTTGCGCCTCGGCCTGGGACGGATTACAGGGTGCAGGCGAGCATTTACGCCGACTGTTCAATCCAGTTGCATGAGCTGTCTGCCGACGGCAAGCGATGGGATGCCGTAGAACCTGTGCCCAACGGCAAGGTATCGATGTGCAAGGCGATGGATAACTTCCAGGCGGCCAATAAATTTGCGTCCCCGATGGCTTTTTTCTCTCCGGCCAATGTCCACATCCTTCAAGCACCTTTGAACCCAGGAGAATCCCCGCATGACCACCCCCAAGGCACTGTTGATCCTGCACGGCAAGCAAGCCCTCAACGAGGATGTGCGCGCCGCCGTGCAGGCCCGTCGTGAGCAGGGCTGGGAGCTGGCGGTGCGGGTCACTTGGGAGGGTGGCGACGCCCAGCGCATCGTCAATGAGGCCCTGGCCGACGGCTATACCCACCTGATCGCCGGCGGTGGCGACGGCACTTTGCGCGATGTGGCCGAAGCCATGGCGCTGGCCAAGACCGACGCCAGCCTGGTGCTGATGCCGTTGGGCACCGCCAATGATTTTGCCCGCGCCGCCGGCGTTCCGCTGCAGCCTGCGCACGCGCTGGCGCTGCTGGACGTACCGCCCAGGGCCATCGACCTCGGCCAGGCTGGCGGGCAAATGTTCCTCAATATGGCCACCGGCGGGTTTGGCAGCCAGGTCACGGCCAACACCTCCGAAGACCTGAAAAAAGTCCTCGGCGGCGCGGCCTACCTGTTCACCGGGTTGACGCGTTTCAGTGAACTGAAGGCCGCCTATGGCGAGCTGGAAGGGCCGGGCTTCCATTGGAAGGGCGACCTGCTCGCGCTGGGGATCGGCAACGGTCGCCAAGCGGGCGGCGGGCATGTGCTGTGCCCTGGCGCGTTGGCCGACGACGGCTTGCTGGATATCAGCATTCTGCCGGCACCTCAGGAGGTGGTTGGCACGCTGATGACCCTGATGAGCGACGGCTGGGGCCTGGACAACATGTTTGTGCGCGCGCGCCTGCCGTGGGTCGAGATCAAGGTGGCCGAAGGGCTGTACATCAACCTGGACGGTGAACCGTTAAAAGGCGATGACCTGCGGTTCTCTGCACTGCCCAAGGCCTTGCGTGTGCACCTGCCGCTGAATTCGCCGCTAATCGTCCAGGCTGATGATCTGCTCGCGAACGGCGAATAGCACCAGGCCCGCCACGTCGAATATCTGCAGGCGCTTCATGATTTGCGAGCGATGCGCCTCCACGGTCTTGATGCTCAGGCCCAGGCCGTGAGCGATCTCCCGGGTGGATTTGCCGCGCACGATCAGGCGCAGGATTTCCAGCTGGCGCGCCGTGAGGTTGTGGCTGTGGGCGACGGGGGACGTCGGCCCCTGGCTGCGGATCAGCGCCTGATTGATCACGGTGTGGGCAATCGCCGGGCTCAGGTAGCGTTCGTTGTTGCGCAAGGCGAGCAGGGCGTGTTCCAGCTCGTTGGCGGTGGTGTCCTTGAGCAGGTAGCCATGGGCGCCGGACTCCAGCGCCCGCATGATCAGCTCCGGGTCGGTGTGCATCGACAGGATCAGCACTTTGCTTTTGGGGTAGGCCGCCTTGAGTTGCTGCAATGCGTCCAGGCCACCGACGTGCTTCATCGACAGGTCCAGCAGCACGATATCCGGCTGCAGTGCGCTGAATTTTTCCAGTAACTGCGCACCATCATTGGCTTCACCGATCACGGTGTAGCCGGGAATATCCTGGATCAGCGCGCGTACGCCGGCCCGAATCAGTGCGTGGTCATCCACCAGGAGTAAATTGCAGGTCACTCGAGAACCTTAGGGGAACTGGCCCGTTCGAGGGCGCGCGGCGCCCAGGGGAAAAGTGCGTCGATCCGGGTCCCTTTGCCAGGCTGGCTGTTGACGGACAAAGTGCCCCCTAACTGATCTATCCGCTCGGACATGCCGGCCATGCCCCGTTGGCCTTCCAGGCCGGGGTTGATGGCAGGCGAGAAGCCCTGGCCGTCATCGCAGATCATCAGCGACAGGCCTTCGGGCAGGCGTTGCAGGCGCACCAGCAAGTTGTGCGCCTGGGCATGGCGAAGCATGTTGGTCACCGCTTCCTGGGTGATCCGAAAGGCCGCCACGGCCATCTCTTCGGGAATACCGGTCAGCCGTTGCTGGCATTCCAGGCTCCAGTGCACCGGGGTGTTTTCCAGGGTCTTGAGCAGGTGCGCGCGCAGGCTGGCTTCCAAGCCCAGGCTGGCCAGCTGCCTGGGGTTGAGAATGGCCGAGACGTCGCGCACTTTGGCCAGGGTTTCATTCAAGGTGTTGCACAGCACCGTGCACTGGCTTTGCAGGTCTGGCGGCAAGCGGCGCTTGAGCCATTCGCTTTGCAGCTTGGCGGCGGTGAGCAACTGGCCGATGTCGTCATGCAATTCGCGGCTGAGGCGATGCCGTTCGTTTTCCTGTACTTGCAGCAAGCGATCGGCCAATTCCTGCGGCTGAAATTTTATCGATTTGCGCGAGCGCCACTGTTGCACGCCCACCACCAGCAACGTGGCCAGGTTGAGCAAAGGGATCAATAACGGCAACGGCGCGGAACGGGCATAGGCCCACAGGCTGACCAGCAATGAGCAAAGGCACAGGGCGAGAACGATGCGGCGGGCATTGCTGCGGGACACGGATCTTGCGATGAGTGACTTTAAGCTGGCGTACATAGCGGATGGAGCCAATGAAGGTTCGCTGCGGGAAGACCGGTCACGGCGGCTGACGGGGCTTTGTTTGATATGCGGTGCCGAAACATCTTTTATACATCATGAAGTTGATTCACTTCGAGCGGGGCATAGTACCACCACTATTACCGTTGGTCGCCTGGCGACTCGCCTGAGGGGTTAACAACCACGCATAAATACTCAGGGCCCTAGTCTGCGCGTTAGAGGGTCCCGGAGTTGAAACAGCAGGCCGTTGTATTAATGAAGTGGGTGTGCAGAGTTATAGCGCTGATGGCTAATTGATATGTTGCTGTCGTTATTAGATAACTCACTGATTAAATACGACCTCTTACCCCTTCATGAGGTGTGATGTAAGCGTTGCTGCGGTTTATAACCGAAGTTTTTTTGCGGGATCTGCAAGGTGACTGTCGCAATCAATTTAGTTTGCTCGCTTTCATCCAGGGCCAGTTCGCCGGTGCGGGTGTCGATCAACTCCAGTTGCCAGGCCAGTAATGTCAGGCAGTCATGCAAGGCCTTCAGCGCCTGGTCATGCAGTTCCATGGGGCAGGCGGCATTGGCAATCAGGTTTTGAATATGCCGAGAGAATTCGCTGATCGCCTGCAGGGCCAGGCCTTCGGCCTTTTCAGCCAGCTTGCTCAAACTGATTTTCATGCAGTCGATGGCATCGCTGTCGTTGCGAATCAGGTGCAAGTGGTTCAAGCACTCTTGCGACTTGGCCAGGAGCATCTCGGCCTCAAGCAAGAATTCGGGAAGTGCAGTTTGCCATTCGTTTGCGTTATTCATCATGCATGTCTCCGCAACATAAGCTCGGGTGATGAGATGCCGCACCGGGTGAATGGCGTAAACCTACCGCTGAAATATGACTGAAATCTGTAGCCCGCTTCCGAAATTCGAGTAGGACCGTTATTAGAATGATCACGGTAGCCGAGAGTGGCCCTGGTCATTCGGGTCGCTTGCACAACTTTGGATGCCGCCACGGCAATCTCTGAAAGACCCGTGGGCCGAGGGCTTGGGATGGCAAACAAAAGCCTGACTCCATTCATGCAATGAGAATGGCGTCACATTAATGGCTATTAGATATCGCGAATATCAGGTTGGGCCTGATTGTGTATAGGGGATTCCCTTACGCAGCGGAACCTCACGTCGATTTGAAGGTCGCGCGACGTTGCTGCAGTGCCATTTGAAGAGGCCGTTGCAGTAAACCATGATGTCAGTGTGACATCAATGAATTTACGTGGCATTTTACCGGGGTCAAGCTCTGGCGATCGCCGCCGATAACGAGCATAGACGCAAGCATGCTCGCGAAGAATTCAAAGACGGCGCGTTGGTCGGCAGGGTCGCGATACCCGACCCGCTGAACCAG
This sequence comes from Pseudomonas sp. 14P_5.3_Bac1, assembly GCF_025466135.1. Lineage (NCBI taxonomy): Bacteria > Pseudomonadati > Pseudomonadota > Gammaproteobacteria > Pseudomonadales > Pseudomonadaceae > Pseudomonas > Pseudomonas sp. 14P_5.3_Bac1. The sequence goes on from NZ_JANLOF010000024.1 coordinate 18,454, forward strand.
CCGCACACACACCACATCAGGAGCTTTTAATGGCCGGCATTCTCGACACGGTAGATCAACGCACGCAACTGGTGGGTGAGAATCGCCTGGAGATTCTCATGTTTCGCCTGGCCGGGCGGCAGCTGTTCGCGATCAACGTGTTCAAGGTGCAGGAAGTCCTGCAGTTGCCCAAGCTGACCCTGATGCCCCAGCGTCATCCGTTTGTGTGTGGCGTGGTCAACCTGCGCGGCCAGACCCTGCCGGTGATCGACCTGTCGCAGGCGATTGGCATGCGTCCGCTGGTGCCGGGGCCCAACAGCACGATTATCGTCACCGAGTACAACCGCTCGGTGCAGGCGTTCCTGGTGGGCGGTGTGGACCGCATCGTCAACATGAACTGGGAAGCCATCCTGCCGCCACCGGCCAGCGCCGGTCGCCAGCATTACCTCACCGCCATCAGCAAGGTCGATGACCAGTTGGTGGAAATCATCGACGTGGAAAAAGTTCTCGCCGAAATCGTGCCGTACAACGCCAAGGTCTCCCGCGAGAAACTCGAAGACCCGGTGCTGGAGCGCGCCCGTGGCCGCGAAGTGCTACTGGTGGACGACTCCAATGTGGCCCTGTCGCAACTGCGCGATACCCTTGGCCAGCTTGGGGTGAAAATGCACATCGCCAGTGATGGCCTCAAGGCGCTGAACATGCTCAAGGCGTGGGCCGACAGCGGCCAGGTGATGACCGACAAACTGCTGATGATCTTTACCGACGCCGAAATGCCGGAGATGGACGGCTACCGCCTGACCACTGAAATCCGCAACGATCCGCGCCTGCGTGGGCTTTACGTGGTGCTGCACACCTCGCTGTCGGGCAGCTTCAACGACTCGATGGTGAAAAAGGTCGGTTGCGATAACTTCCTGTCCAAATTCCAGCCCGACAAGCTGGTGGATGTGGTGCGCCAACGCCTGATGCTGGATGAAGTGCCGGCCTGAATGTCTTTAAGGGGAAGCTGTAGTTGGGTGAGTTGGCTCTTTGTGGCGAGCAGGCTTGCCCTGCGTTGGGCTGCGCAGCGGCCCCGTAAGGACGCTGCGGTGTCTCAGTAGAACTGCGGCGTCTGGTTGTGGGGCTGCTTCGCAGCCCAAAGCGGGGCAAGCCCGCTCGCCACAGTAAGTCCGCTCGCCACGGTAGGCCCGCGCGCCAGGGTAAGTCTGGGTGGCACGCTGAGTCTGCGCGTTGCACCTGCTTGTTGGCTGTGGGGGCGTCGTCCTTTGATTCCGGGGGCTGCCTGCTATAGGGTGGCGCTTTGTCCCCTCAGGAACGCAGGCTCATGCTTCGTCTCAGCGCGTTGTACCGTTATCCCTTGAAGTCCGGCAAGGCCGAAACCTTGCAGCAGGTCGGTCTGGATCAACTCGGGCTGGACGGGGATCGACGCTGGATGTTGGTGGACGCAGCCAGCGGGCGATTTCTGACGCAGCGGGCGGTGGCGAAGATGAGCCAGTTGTCGGCGTTGTGGAACAGCGCCGGTGGCTTGACCTTGAGCACGCCAGGCATGGCGCCGCTGGAGGTGGCCTTGCCCGGCAGCGACGCCGAACTGCGCGGGGTGACGATCTGGCGCGATACCCTGCGTGTGCCGGATGCCGGCGATGCGGCGGCGGCCTGGGTCAGTGATTTTATCGGCAAAGCCACGCGGCTGGTGCAGATGCCACTGGCCCGTGCACGCACCACCGAGGCCGGTTTCGGCAAAGATAACGACCAAGTGGCGTTTGCCGACGGCTACCCGCTGTTGTTGATCGGCCAGGCGTCCGTGGACGACCTTTCCCGGCAGGTCGGCCGGCCTATGGAAATGCTGCGTTTTCGTCCCAATCTGGTGATCGAAGGCAGTCAAGCGTACGCCGAAGACGGCTGGAAGCGCCTGCGTATCGGCGACGTTGAGTTCCGAGTGGTCAAGCCCTGCGCACGTTGCATCCTCACCACGATCGACCCCGCGACCGGCGAACGCAGTGCCGATCGCGAACCCTTCGCCACGCTCGATGCCTATCGCAAGACGGAACACGGCGCCCTGTTCGGCCAGAACCTGGTCAACGATGACTTGGGCCGTCTGGAAGTGGGCATGCCGGTGACCGTCATCGAGTAACACGTTCGCGCATAAAAAATGCCCGTCTCCTGCGAGACGGGCATTTTTTTGACCGGTGCAACCCTTAGCCGCGGTATTCGCACAGGTAAGCAGTGTCTACCGCGACCTTCAGCTGGAACTTGCTGTTGGCCGGTACGTTGAACTGGCTGCCGGCAGCGAAGGTTTCCCAGTCGGCGTCTGGCAGTTTCACGGTTAGGGCGCCGGACACCACGTGCATGATTTCACGCTGGGCGGTGCCGAATTCGTATTCACCCGGTGCCATTACGCCGATGGTCGCCGGACCTTCTGCGGTGCCGAAAGCGATCGACTTGACGGTGCCGTCGAAGTATTCGTTGACTTTAAACATGGGTGAATCCTCGAAAAGTGGATTAAGGCTTGCTGCTCCGTATGGACGTGCGCTTGCCGGCGATAAGGCCCTTGGGCCTGGCTTCGCTCAGGCGCACGCCATTACCGGCACGCCGGCTCCTACAGAACAGCAGGATATTGGAAAAGGCCGGCCAGTATGCCCAAGCCTTTGCGCGCTGCCTAGACCGGCAAAATCAATGGCAGCAGGCGCGCGGTGTTGCGTGCATCTTCCAGCGCCCGGTGTTGCTGACCCTGAAACTGCATCCCCGCCAATTGCAGCGCGCCGTTGAGACCCAGCGGCTTATCCAGGCGCCGGGCCTTGGCAAAGCGCTGCTTGAGGTTCACATGCGGCGTTTGTGCGAGCGCGCTGGCCAGGCCATGGCGTTGCCATTCGAGTTCAAGCTGCTTGCGATCGTAGTCGCCCCAGCTGGCCCAGCCTTCCAGGCGCGTGTGATGTTGGCCCAGCCAGCGTTCGAAGAGTGGCCACACGTCGGTCATCGGTGCCGCGGCGTCGATGTTGGCCTGGGTGATGTGGGTGAGCTGTCGGCAGAACGGCGTCAGCAACGGCCGACGCAGCGGCCGCACAAAGCGCTGGAAGTGATCCAGTTCACGGCCTTGGCGGTTCACCAGGCTCGCGCCGATCTCGATGACTTCCATCTCCGTCACGGGCCAGCCGCCTTCATCCGTTGTGGCTTCAAGGTCAATAATCAGCCAATGAGGCATCGCGCAGGTTCCCGTACTCGTCCCTTCCTGATGGGGATAGAGCGTAGCCGGGCCTTGTAGTTCCGCCTAGGGCTTTTCGATCTCCAGTAAAACCTGGCGGTTGCGCACCTGAGCGCCTGCAATCACCTGCACGCTTTTGATCACGCCGTCGATGCCGGCCGTCAGCGGATGCTCCATCTTCATCGCTTCGAGCACCAGCAGCAGCTGGCCCTGGCTGACACGCTGACCGGCGCTGACCCGAATATCGACAATGGCACCGTCCATCGGCGCCTTGACGGTGCCGCTGCCGGCATCGGCCTGGCGGCTGGCAACCTGCTGGGTACGGTTGATCACCCGCACGCCGGGCAGCCAGAGCTGGGTATCGTCGAGGTGATAGGCGACGCGGCGGCGCACGCCGTTGATCTCCAGCGTGGCCCGACGGCCGTCGGTACTGAGGTTGCGAATGTCGATGCCGTTGGCCTGCAGGTGGTTGGCGTGCAAAACGCTAACGGCGACCTCGCGGGGTGCGTCGTTAATATCCAGCCGATAAGTCCAAGGCACGCTGGCGTTGTTGCGCCAGCCCGTTAAACCTGGGGAGTAGGTACCGGCGCTGTGTTGATAAAACAGCACGGCGGCCAGGGCGATCTGTTCATTCGTGGCTGCCTGGCGGGGAATTTCGCTGAAGTGCGCGGCGATGAATCCGGTGCTGAAATCGCCGGCGATAAAGTCCGGGTGTTCAAGCAGATCGGCGAGCAATCGCTGGTTGGTCGTTACGCCCAGCAATACCGTGTCTTGGACTGCTCGCAGCAGTTTGCGCCGGGCTTCTTCACGGGTGGCGCCGTGCGCGATGATCTTGCCGAGCATGGCGTCGTAGAACGGGCTGATGCGCTGGCCTTCGAGTACGCCGTGGTCGGTCCGCACGCCGACGGCAGGCTCCCAGCGCAGCACGTCACCGGTTTGCGGCACAAAGCCCTGGGCCGGGTCTTCGGCGTACAGGCGCACTTCCAGGGCGTGGCCGCTGAGGGTCACGTCGGCCTGTGTGAGTGGCAGCGGTTCACCGGCGGCGATTTGCAGTTGCCAGGCCACCAGGTCGAGGCCGGTGATCAGCTCGGTAACGGGGTGCTCCACTTGCAGGCGCGTGTTCATTTCCAGGAAATAGAATTGGCCGTCGCGGTCGAGCAGGAATTCCACGGTACCGGCGCCCACGTAATTGACCGCCCGCCCGGCCTTCAGCGCAGCTTCGCCCATGGCGTGGCGCAGTTGCGGGGTCATCACAGGGCAGGGGGCTTCCTCGATGACTTTCTGGTGGCGGCGCTGGATCGAGCAATCGCGTTCGCCCAGGTAGATGAGCTGGCCGTGGCTGTCGCCGAACAGTTGAATTTCGACATGGCGCGGGTCGATCAGCGCGCGCTCGAGGATCAGTTCGTCGCTGCCAAAGGCGTTCATCGCTTCCGAGCGGGCGGTGCGCAGTGCGTCGAGCAGTTGGCTGGCGTCGTGCACCAGGCGCATGCCGCGCCCGCCGCCGCCGGCGCTGGCCTTGATCATCAGGGGGTAGCCAATGCGCTTGGCTTGCTCTTGCAGGCTGGCGTCGTCTTGGCGGTTGCCTTGGTAACCGGGTATGCACGGCACGCCAGCCTCGAGCATGGCCAGTTTGGACAGGCGCTTGCTGCCCATCAGTTCGATGGCCTCAACGCTTGGGCCGATGAAGGTGATGTTCGCGTGTTGGCAGGCGCGGGCGAAGTCGGCGTTTTCGGAGAGAAAGCCATAGCCGGGGTGGATGGCGTCGGCGCCCGTGATGTTGGCTGCGTTGAGAATGGCGGCGATGTTGAGGTACGACTGCTGGACGGGCGCCGGGCCGATGTTGACGGCTTCGTCGGCCATCTGCACGTGCAGGGCCTGGGCGTCGGCATCGCTGTAGACCGCCACGGTGCGGTAGCCCAGGGCCTGCGCGGTGCGCTGGATGCGACAGGCAATTTCGCCGCGGTTGGCGATCAGGATTTTGCTGAATGGGGGCATTGGTTTATCCCTGGGTAATCGGGTGTTTGTTCTGGCCCCATCGCAGGCAAGCCAGCTCCCACCTTGAAAGGCATTTCAACGGTGGGAGCTGGCTTGCCTGCGATGGCGTCATTTGCACCAGCCTGGCTTACGCTTCTGCACAAAAGCCTGCGTCCCCTCTATTCCTTCCACGCCCGTCACCGCCTCGGCAAACCACTGCGCCCCGCGATCCAGCACCGCCTCAAGCGGCTCGTCGGCACTGGCCAGCAACAGCGCTTTAGTCCGCGCATTCGCGCCCGGCGCACACTGCAGCACGTGTCCCAACACCTCATCCAGGCGCTGCGCCAATGCCTGCGCATCGCTCTCGGCAAAATGCACCACGCCCAAGCGCTGCGCCTCAAGCCCATCAAACCGCGCCGCGGTCAGCGCCAGCCGGCGCGCCTGGGTCAGGCCAATCCGCTTGACCACAAACGGCGCAATCTGCGCTGGCAACAAGCCTAAGCTGGTTTCCGGCAAGCCGAATCGCGCCTGGTGATCGGTGATCGCAATGTCACTCACACACGCCAGCCCAAACCCGCCCCCCAGCACGGCGCCTTGCAGCACCACGATCACCACTTGCGGCACCGCCTCAACTTCTTGCAGCAAGGTGCCAAACGCACGGTTCAGCGCCTGCAACTGCGCCGTGCCGCCGGCGGTGACCATGTCTTTCACATCCGCCCCCGCGCAGAAATGCCCGCCCGCGCCGCTGATCACCAGCGCACGCACCTGGCTGTCGAGCTGCGCCAACACCGTCCGCAGTTCGTTGACCATCTCCAGGCTCATGGCATTGCGATGCGCCGGGCGATTGAGGGTGATGTGCAGCACGCCGTTATGCGGTTCGAGCAGCAAGGTATTCATGATTTTTTCCCAGGCAGCGTGCCCATCAATTTGCAGATGATGCCCAGCATGATTTCGTCGGCGCCGCCGCCAATCGACACCAGCCGTACGTCGCGGTAGGCGCGGGCCACCGGGTTGTCCCACATAAAACCCATGCCGCCCCAGTATTGCAGGCAGCTGTCGCTGACCTCGCGGCCCAGGCGCCCGGCCTTGAGTTTGGCCATGGACGCCAGGCGGGTCACGTCCTGGCCTTTGATGTATTGCTCGGTGGCCTGGTAGACCAGCGCGCGCAGGCATTCGATTTCAGTGGCCAGTTCGGCCAGGCGAAAGTGAATGACCTGGTTGTCGATCAGCGCTTTGCCGAAGGTCTGGCGTTCTTTGCAGTACTCAATGGTGCTGTCGATGCAGTATTCCAGGCCCTTGATCATGTTGGCCGCGCCAAACAGGCGTTCTTCCTGGAACTGCAGCATTTGCATCATGAAGCCCGCCCCTTCGTGGCCGATGCGATTGCGCTGCGGCACGCGCACACCGTCGAAGAACACCTGGGCAGTCTCGGAGCTGTGCATGCCGAGTTTTTCCAGCGGTGGGCTGACGCTGATGCCCGGCGTGTTCATCGGCACCATGATCAGCGACTTGTTGATGTGCGGCTTGTCGTCGGAGGTGTTGGCCAGCAGGCAAATGAAGTCGGCGCTGGGCGAGTTGGTGATCCACATTTTGCTGCCGTTGATCACGTAGTCGTCGCCGTCTTTGCGTGCATGGGTTTTCAGCCCGGCGACGTCGGAGCCGGCGCCGGTTTCCGAGACGCCGATGCAGCCGACCTGCTCGCCGCTGATGGCCGGGCGCAGGAACTCGTCGCGCAGTTCATCGCTGCCGAATCGGGCGAGGGCGGGGGTGCACATGTCGGTCTGCACGCCGATGGACATGGGGATGCCGCCGCAGCGGATGGTGCCGAATTCTTCGGCCGCAACAATGGAATAACTGTAATCCAGGCCCATGCCGCCGAATGGCTCCGGCTTGGAAATGCCCAGCAGGCCGAGGTCACCGGCCTTGCGAAAGATCTCGTGAATGGGGAAGCGCCCGGCTTTTTCCCATTCGTCCACATGCGGGTTGATCTCGCGATCGACGAAGGCGCGCACGGTGCGGCGCAGTTCCTGATGTTCCTGGGTAAAAATCATTGTTGTTGTTCTCCTTTAGAAACGCGCCACGCCGAAGCTGTTGGGTTGCAACTGCCGCCTCTGGGCCTCATGGCAAATGTCCAGCAGGTAACCCAGCAGCGTGCGGGTATCGCGTGGATCGATCAGCCCGTCGTCCCACAGATTCGCGCTGCCATAGAGCGCGGTGGACTGGCTGTCGAGCTTCTGCGCGGTGACCTGTTCGAGCATGTCGAGCACCTTGGGGTCGGGCACCAAACCCTCCTTCAATTGCTTGGCCTCGGTGACGATGCGCAGCACCTTGCCCGCCTGCGCGCCGCCCATCACCGCCGTGCGGCTGTTGGGCCAGGCGAAGATAAAGCGCGGGTCCAGGCCGCGGCCGCACATGGCGTAGTTGCCGGCGCCGTAGGAGCCGCCGACCACCACCGTGAGTTTAGGCACCCGCGCATTGGCCACTGCCTGAATCATCTTCGCGCCGTGCTTGATCACGCCGTGTTGCTCCGACTCGGTGCCCACCATGAAACCTGTGGTGTTGTGCAGGAACAGCAGCGGCGTGCGGCTCTGGTCGCACAGCTGGATAAATTGCGCGGCCTTGCTCGCGCCTTTGGGCGTGATCGGGCCGTTATTGCCGATCACGCCGACGGCGCGGCCTTGGATGTGCAAATGGCCGCAGACGGTGTGGGCGTCGAACTCGCCCTTGAATTCGAGGAAGTTGGAACCGTCGGCCAGGCGCGCGAGGATTTCGCGCACGTCGTAGGGCTTTTTCGGGTCGTCGGGGATCAGCCCCAGCAGCTCTTCGATGGGGTACAGCGGTTCTGTGTAACTGCGTGTTGGCGCACGCGGCAGGTGCTCAGCCCAAGGCAACAGGCTGACGATCTCGCGCACGATGCGCACGCCGTCGGCATCGTTTTCGGCCAGGTATTCGGCGGTGCCGGCGGTTTGCGCGTGCATCTGGGCGCCACCCAGTTCCTCATCGGTGGCCACTTCGCCGGTGGCGGCCTTGAGCAGCGGCGGTCCGGCGAGAAACAGCTTGGCCTTGCCGCGCACCACCACCACGTAATCCGACAGCCCCGGCTGATACGCACCGCCGGCCGTGGCCGAGCCGTGCACCACGGTGATCTGCGGCAGGCCCATGGCCGACATGCGCGCCTGGTTGGCAAAGCTGCGGGCGCCCTCGACGAAAATCTCGGCGGCGTAGTTGAGGTTGGCACCGCCGCTTTCGGCGAGCGTCACCACCGGCAGTTTGTTTTCCATGGCGATCTGTTGCAGGCGCAGGGATTTTTTCAGCCCCGTGGGGGAAATGGTGCCGCCCTTGATCGCGCTGTTGTTGGCCACCACCAACATGCGCACGCCACTGACGTAGCCGATGCCGGCGATCAAACCGCCGCCGGCCGCGCTGCCGTCTTTGTCGTCGTGGAGTTTGTAGCCGGCCAGGCTGGCCAGTTCCAGGAACGGCGCGCCGGGGTCCAGCAGCAGGTTGAGGCGCTCGCGGGGCAGCAGTTGGCCGCGCGTGTCGAACTTGGCTTTGGCTTCCTGCGCCTTGCTGAGCAGGGCGTGCTCCAGTTGGCGCAACTGCGCGATGGCGGCCAGCATCGCCTCGCGGTTTTGCGCGAACTGCGGGCTATGGGCGTCGATCAAGCTTTCAATCACCGGCATGGTTTATTGCTCCGCCTTGAGCACGTCGGGCAGGTAGGCGCGGTGGAAACCATTGAACGGCTCGCTCGGCGGTTGCGCCTTGGGCAGCGGCCAGGCGCGGCTGCCCAGGCTGGCGGCGCCGTCGATGCGCAAGGTGCTGCCGCTGATGAACGCGGCGGCGGGGCTGAGCAGGAACACGATGGCCGCGCTGACCTCCGATTCGGTGCCGATCCGCTTGAGCGGCACGTGCTCGCGCAGGGTCGGGATCACCGCCTTGAAGGCGCCTTCGTAGGTGTCCATGCCGCTGGAGGCAATCCAGCCCGGCGCCACGGCGTTGACGCGCACGCCGGCATAACCCCATTCGAAGGCGGCGGTTTTGGTGAAGTTGTCCATGCCCGACCTGGCTGCGCCCGAGTGGCCCATGCCGGGCATGCCGCCCCACATGTCGGCGAGCATGTTGACGATGGCGCCGCCGTGTTTGCCCATGGATTGATTGAACACTTCCCGCGCCATCAGGAAACCGCCGACCAGGTTGGTGCGCAGCACGGTTTCAAAGCCCTTTTGATTGATCGAGGCCAGGGGCGACGGGTATTGGCCGCCGGCGTTATTCACCAGCCCGTGAATCGGCCCGTGTGCGTGGAGGATCTGCGTGACCAGCGCCTTCACCGCGTCTTCATCGCGAATATCGCAAGCCTGCCAATGCGCCGTGCCGCCGTCTTCGGCGATTTCCGCGGCCACCGTTTGCAGTTTTTCCGGTTTGCGCCCCACCAGAATCACTTGAGCGCCGAGGGCCGCGAGTTCATGCGCGGTGCAGCGGCCAATGCCACTGCCGCCACCGGTGACGATCACGGTTTGCCCGTGGAACAGGTCGGCTTTGAAGATTGAGTCGAAGGCCACGGCAACGCTCCTTTTATTTGAGTTGATCGGCGATGTGTTGCGGCACGGCGATGGGAATTTCCAGCAGTTGCTGGGCGAAGGCTTTGCCCTGCGGGTCGATGCGCAGGCTGGCGATACCGCCGCCGCCCAGGGCGTTTTCCAGCAGGAAATTCAGGCTGTGGCTGCCGGGCAAGTACCAGCGTTCGACGCGGCCGTGGAAGGGGTCAAGCACGTGGCTCATCCAGTCGACGATCACTTGCGGGGTCAGCACTTCGGCGATCCACGGCAAGTAGTCGGGATGGCGGGCGATCACGCCGATATTGCTGTGGTTGCCTTTGTCGCCGGAGCGCGCGACGGCCAGTTTCACCAGCGGCACGCTGGCGTCGGCGCGGCCCTGGGGCTTGGGCGGGTCGATCGGCTCAGCCGGGGTGACCAGTGGCGCAGAGGCGGGCAGTTCAATGGCGTGACGCTGGCCTTGGAAGTCGATCACCAGCTCACAGGATGATTTATCGATCAGGAACGAAAACAGCCGAATCAGCGGATACACCGTCGGGCGGCCGCCAACAATTCCGGTCAACCCCGGCGCCATACCGGTGGCTGCCTGGGCGATCTCGCGGGCGAACAGCACCAGCGCCTGTTTGCTCGGGTGCCGCACTGCCAGCTTGACCACCACTTCGCGGCAATCCTGACGCTGGGCGTGCGCGCCGTAGGTGGCTTCGCTGCCGAGCAGTTCGATGTTGACCTCGGTGTAAGGCGCCCAGCCGCGCTGGCTGAACAGTTGAGAGGTCTTGTTGATGAGCGCCTGGCTGACACGCTCGGCCTTGGCCACCGCGTCGATCCCGGCGATCAGGCAGCTGGCGGTGCAACGAAAACCGTCCGGGTAGGTGGCGCTGACTTTGTACTGATCGGTGGGCGGCAAACCTTTGGCGCCGTGCAGGCGCACTTGGTTTTTGCCCTGCTGCTGCAGTTTGACCTGGCTGAAGTCGCAGATCACATCGGGCAGCAGGTAGGCGCGCGGGTCGCCGATTTCATACAGCAGCTGTTCGGCCACGCTGAGTTCGCTGATCAGCCCGCCCGTGCCGTCGACTTTATTAACGGTGAACTGGCCGTCGGCACTGACCTCGACGATGGGAAAACCGATGTGCTCGTAGTCCGGCACGTCACGCCAATCGGTGAAGTTGCCGCCCGTGCATTGCGCGCCGCATTCGATGATGTGCCCGGCGAGGGCAGCTTGGGCGAGGCGGTCATAGTCCTGCCATGACCAGTTGAATTCGTGCACCAATGCGGCGCTGACCACGGCGCTGTCGACCACGCGGCCGGTGATCACGATGTCGGCGCCCAGCTCAAGTGCCTTGGCGATGCCCGGCGCGCCGAGGTAGGCGTTGGCCGACACGCACATCGGCGGCAGCGGCGCGCCGTTGAACATATCGCTGACGCCGTGCAGGTGCTTGAGCTGCGGTTGCAGGTCATCGCCCAGCAGCACGGCGATTTTCAGCGGGATTTGCGCCTTGTCGCAGGCTGCTTGCAGGGCGGCGGCGCACGCTTGCGGGTTGATGCCGCCGGCATTGCTGATCACGCGGATGCCCTGGCGCTGGATGTCGCCCAGCAGCGGCGTGAGCACTTCGACGAAATCCGTGGCGTAGCCGGCCTGAGGGTCTTTCATCCGTGCGCCGGCAAGGATCGACAGGGTGACTTCCGCCAAATAGTCGAACACCAGGTAATCCAGCGCGCCGCCGTGCACCAGCTGGGCGGCGGCGGTGCAGGTGTCACCCCAGAAAGCGCTGGCGCAGCCGATACGTACCGTCTTGCTCATGAGAAATCCGTCCTCGAATGGCTGGCGTCGAGACTACCAAGCAAGCGCTTGGTTTGTAAACTCTGTACACAAGTTTTGCCCAAGCGCTTGCTTGGGTGGCGGCCACGGCCTAAATTGCCGCCCACGACGTCAGCACACGTGAAGGAGAGAGGCATGGATGAGCAAAAAGCCCTGAGGGTGATGCGCACCATGGTCGATGCCGGCCAATTGACCGACCCCGACAGTGCCCGGGGCAAATTGCTGCAAACCGCAGCTCACCTGTTTCGCAACAAAGGCTTTGAGCGCACCACCGTGCGTGACCTGGCCAGCGCGGTGGGCATTCAGTCCGGCAGCATCTTTCATCACTTTAAGAGCAAGGACGAGATCCTGCGCGCGGTGATGGAGGAAACCATCCACTACAACACCGCGATGATGCGCGCCTCACTCGAGGAAGCGAACAGCGTGCGTGAACGCGTATTGGCGCTGATTCGCTGTGAGTTGCAGTCGATCATGGGCGGCAGCGGCGAGGCCATGGCGGTGCTGGTCTACGAATGGCGTTCGCTGTCGGCCGATGGCCAGGCTCAGGTGCTGGCGCTGCGGGATGTGTACGAAGACATCTGGTTGCAGGTGCTGGGCGAGGCCAAGGCCGCCGGTTACATCAGGGGCGATGTATTTATCACCCGGCGTTTCCTCACCGGCGCATTGTCGTGGACCACCACGTGGTTCCGCGCCCAAGGCAGCCTGACCCTGGAGCAATTGGCCGAAGAAGCCCTGCTGATGGTGCTGAAGGCCGATTGAGGCGCAAGCCATTAATTTGCCGATGGAAAGTTGTCTCACCTGACAAAAACGCCTAGCTTATCGCCATCAGAGTATTAAACGGTGTGTGCCTCAATGTTTTCGCCATGGCGGCTGGCTGCAGGACTAACTTTATGGGCACTGGGCACCGCGGGGTGGATGCCGGCTTCGGCTGCGCAATTGGTGAGGATCGGCGCCGCGCATTTTCCGCCCTACACCGTACGCCCCGAGCAAGGCGCCGACACCGGTTTACTGCCGCAACTGGTCGAGGCGCTGAACGCCTCGCAAACCGACTACCAGTTTGTACTGGTGCCGACGTCGATCCCGCGGCGTTTTCGCGATTTCGAGCAAGGCCGGGTCGACATGGCGATCTTCGAAAATCCCGATTGGGGCTGGCAGAACATTGACCACACTGCCGTGGACATGGGGCTTGAGGACGCGGAAATTTTCGTCGCCCAACGTGAGCCCGGTCGCGATCAGCGCTATTTCGCCGACCTCAACGGCAAGCGTCTGGCCGTGTTCAGCGGTTATCACTACGCCTTTGCCAACTTCAACCCCGACCCCAAGTACATGACCGAGCATTTCAACGCCACGTTGACCTATTCCCATGACAGCAACTTGCTGATGGTGGCGCGCGGGCGTGCGGACATCGCACTGGTCACGCGTTCGTACTTGAGTGATTTCATGGTGCGCAACGCGGACATGGCCGGGCAGTTCCTGGTCTCGGAGCGGATTGACCAGGTGTACCACCACTACGCGTTGCTGCGGCCAAAGGCACCGATTACCGGAGCGGCGTTTGCCGAGATGCTCAAGCGCCTGCGCGATAACGGGCAGCTGTTGAAGATCTTCGAGCCGTATCGCATTGATGTGACAGCGGTGCACTGAGCGCGGATCAGGCTTGCTGTGGCGGGTAGGCTTGCTGTGGCGAGCGGGCTTGCCCCGCGTTGGGCTGCGAAGCGGCCCCAATAAAGCCGCCGCAGGTTTTCAGTCAGACCGCAGTGTCTGGTTCAGGGCTGCTGCGCAGCCCGACGCGGGGCAAGCCCGCTCGCCACAACAAGCCCGCTTGCCACAGCAACCCTGCCCACCACAACAAGCCCTTTCCCCATACTCAGACTCGACGTGCAAACGTATCGCTGTGGCTGCCCGACACTTTGCGGCAATGCACCAGCGCATCACGAATCATGAAGTTCACCAGGGTCGGCGAGACGCCGAGTTCCTTGGCGATGTCCTTTTGCGGCACGCCGTGCAGGCGATACATCTCGAACGCGTAACGGGTGCGTTGGGGCAATTGCGTCAGGGCGTCGGCGATGTTTTCCAGGGTGTTGAAGTTGATGTGCGAGGTTTCCGGTGAAGCGCCGTGAATGACCACATTCAAGCCTTCCTCTTCGGTCCCGGAGTATTTGAGTTCCAGGGCCTGCTTGCGGTAGTGATCGATCGCCAGGTTGCGCACGATCTGGAACAGATAACTCAGTTGGGCCTTGAACGATGAGGTGATCGTCGGCGCCGATTGCAGCCGGAAGTAGGCGTCCTGCACCACGTCTTCGGCGCGCGAGCGGCAGCCGGTAATGCGTGCCGCGATCTTCACCAGAATCAAACGATTGTCGACGAATGCCTGGAGAAGCGGTGAGTCGCACCTGCCTGTGAATACTTGTTCCGTCATGGAAATCACCTTGTCGCAAAAGAGGTTAGGGGAGGGCGTCCGTGCTGAGGCCTCCTACACATCGGGCAACAAATTATGCTTAATGATAATGATTGTCAAATGAGAAGACGAACTAATCTTATGCCTTTCTGAAAGGTGTGAACCAGGTCTCGCGCTTGCCCGCAGACTAATTATTTGCCGGCACCGTCCGTTCTCATGGGTGACAGGTCCGTTAACAAACGGCCAGGGATCAGCGCCCGCAGGAGGACGACATGGGTTTGTACGGTGCATACAGCGTGTTTCAGTTTGAAGCCTTTAGCCTATCGGGCGCCCTCAGCCTGATGAGAGCGCTCAGCCGATGAGTACCGCCACGCGACTGCGCCTGTTTTGCCTGCCCTATTCGGGGGCCAGCGCCATGGTCTATGCGCGTTGGCGTCGGGCTCTGCCGGATTGGTTGCAAGTGTGCCCACTGGAATTGCCGGGGCGCGGCATGCGCATGGATGAGCCGTTGCAGCGCGACATCAAGGCCTTGGCAGCGCAGTTGGCGGATGAAATCAGCCGTGACCTGAACGGCCCGTATGCCCTGTTCGGCCACAGCCTCGGCGGCCTGCTCGCCTTCGAATTGGCCCACGCCCTGCGCGAGCGCGGTGCGCCTGAGCCGCTGGCGTTGTTTGCCTCTGGCACCGCCGGCCCGGCGCGCCGTGATGTGAGCGACTACGCCATTGAAAAGACCGACCAACAACTGATCGCCCGCCTGCGCGAATTGCAGGGCACCGCCGAAGAGGCCCTGGCCAACCCCGAATTGATGCAGTTGATGCTGCCGATCCTGCGCGCCGACTTCCTGCTCTGCGGCAGCTTCACCTACGGCCAGCGCGAACCGCTGGGCATGCCGATCCACGTGTTTGGCGGCAAGCAAGACAGCGTGCGCGCCGACCAGTTGCTTGACTGGCAGGCCGACGCCGCCAGCGGCTTTTCCCTGGACATGTTCGACGGCCACCACTTCTTTCTCGTGCAGCACGAAAGCGCCGTGCTGCGTTGCCTGCGGCGCTACGCCGACGAGCACCTCGCACGCTGGCGTAGTGACGCGGCGCGGCAGCTGGCCGCCGTCTGAACGCTCTCTATTTCTCGATTTTCCCGTAAGCCGATTTCAGGCAGGAACCCCATGATGGACGCCTTCGAACTTCCCCGCACTCTGGTCCAGTCCCTTCAACGTCGCGCCGCGCAGACCCCGGACCAGGTGGCCCTGCGCTTCCTCGCCGACTCTGCCGAGCAAAACGTTGTGCTCAGCTACCGTGACCTGGACCAGCGCGCCCGCGCCATCGCCGCCGCCTTGCAGGCCAATGTGGCGTTGGGCGAGCGCGCGGTGCTGTTGTTCCCCAGCGGCCCGGACTACGTCGCGGCGTTTTTTGGCTGCCTGTACGCCGGGGTCATCGCAGTGCCGGCGTATCCGCCAGAGTCCACGCGCCGGCATCATCAGGAGCGCTTGCTGTCGATCATCAGTGACGCCGAACCTCGCTTGCTGCTGACCATCGCCAGCCTCGGCGGCGGCCTGGCGCAGATCGAAAACGCACCCCCGGTGCTGAGCGTCGACACCCTGGATGCACAGCTCGCCGAGCGCTGGGTCGAACCCGAACTGCACGCCGACGACATCGCCTTCCTGCAATACACCTCCGGCTCCACCGCATTGCCCAAAGGCGTGCAAGTCAGCCACGGCAACCTGGTGGCCAACGAAGTGCTGATCCGCCGTGGCTTCGGCATCGACCTCAACCCGGATGACGTGATCGTCAGCTGGCTGCCGCTGTACCACGACATGGGCCTGATCGGCGGCCTGCTGCAACCGATCTTCAGTGGCGTGCCGTGCGTGTTGATGTCGCCGGCGTACTTCCTTGGCCGGCCGCTGCGTTGGCTGGAGGCGATCAGTGAATACCGCGGCACCATCAGCGGTGGCCCGGACTTCGCCTACCGCCTGTGCAGCGAGCGGGTCAGCGAATCCGCCCTGGAGCGCCTCGACTTGAGCACCTGGCGCGTGGCCTATTCGGGCTCTGAACCGATCCGCCTCGACACCCTGGAGCGCTTCGCCGAGAAGTTCGCGACGTGTGGCTTCACCCCGAACAATTTCTTCGCCTCCTACGGCCTGGCCGAGGCGACCCTGTTCGTCGCCGGCGGCACCCGTGGCCACGGCATCCCGGCCTTGCGCCTGGATGAACAGGCGTTGGCCGCCAACCGCGCCGAACCGGGGCAGGGCAACGCGATCATGAGTTGCGGCACCAGCCAGCCGGAGCACGCGGTGTTGATCGCCGACCCGCACACGCTGAGCGAACTGCCGGATAACCACGTCGGCGAACTGTGGGCCAGCGGCCCGAGCATCGCCCACGGCTACTGGCGCAACCCGCAAGCGTCGGCCAAGACGTTTGTACAGCACGCCGGCCGCACCTGGCTGCGCACCGGCGACCTGGGTTTTATCCGCGAGGGCCAGGTGTACATCACCGGTCGCCTGAAAGACCTGCTGATCGTGCGCGGCCACAACCTGTATCCCCAGGACATCGAACAAACCATCGAGCGCGAAGTGGAAGTGGTGCGCAAGGGCCGCGTTGCCGCTTTTGCAGTGAATGACCAAGGCCTGGAAGGCATCGGCATCGCCGCCGAAATCAGCCGCAGCGTGCAGAAAATCCTGCCGCCCGAGGCGCTGATCAAAGCCATCCGCCAGGCCGTGGCCGAGGCGTATCAAGAAGCCCCGAGCGTGGTGGTGCTGCTCAACCCCGGCGCCTTGCCGAAGACCTCCAGCGGCAAAGTGCAGCGCTCGGCCTGTGCCCTTCGCCACGCCGATGGCAGCCTCGACAGCTACGCGCAGTTCCCCGACCTGCAAGCGCACACGAGCGATGCGGCGTTGGAATCCGATCTGCAAAACCAGATCGCCGCCATCTGGTGCGAGCAGTTGCAGGTCGCAACCGTTGCGGCCGATGACCACTTTTTCCTGCTCGGCGGTAACTCCATCACCGCCACCCAAGTGGTCGCCCGCCTGCGCGAAACTCTGGGGCTGGAGCTGAACCTGCGCATGCTGTTCGAAGCGCCGACCCTGGCGAGCTTTGCCGCAAGCGTTGCGCAATTGCAGCAGGACGGCGGCGTTGCTCAAGGCGCGATTCATGCCTTGTCGCGCCAGGACGACCTGCCGCAATCCCTGGCGCAAAACCGCCTGTGGATCACCTGGCAACTTGACCCGCAGAGCAGCGCCTACACCATCCCCGGCGCCTTGCGTTTGCGCGGCGAGTTGGACGAAGACGCCGTGCGCGCCAGCTTCCAGCACCTGATCCAGCGTCACGAAGCCCTGCGTACGCGTTTCTACGAGCGCGACGGCCAGGCCTTCCAGCGTGTGCAGGCAAGCGCCGAATTCGACCTGCAAATTATCGACCTCAGCGACCTGCCGGGCGCCGAGCGTGAGGCGCGCGCGCAGCAGATCCGCGAAGACGAGGCGCGCACCCAGTTCGACCTGGAAAAAGGCCCGCTGCTGTGGGTGACCCTGGTGCGCCTGGACGATGAAGATCACCAATTGCTGGTGACGCTGCACCACATCATTGCCGACGGTTGGTCGCTGAATATCCTCATCGACGAATTCTCGCGCCTGTATGCCGCCGCAACGCAAGGCCAGACCCTGGAGCTACCACCATTGGCCCTGCAATACGCCGACTACGGCAGCTGGCAGCGCCAATGGCTGGCCGAAGGCGAAGGCCAGCGGCAACTGGCGTACTGGAAAACCCAGTTGGGCGAGGAACATCCGAGCCTGAGCCTGGCCACCGACCATCCGCGCTCGTCGCAACAACGCCACAGCGCGTCGCGCCATAGCGTGCGCCTGGAGGCCGGCCTCAGTGCAGCGATTCGCCAGACCGCCCAAGACCACCAAGCCACCCCGTTCATGCTGCTGCTGGCGGCGTTCCAAAGCCTGCTCTACCGCTACAGCGGCCAGCGCGATATTCGCATCGGCGTGCCGAATGCCAACCGCCCGCGCCAGGAAACCCAAGGCCTGATCGGCTTCTTCATCAACACCCTGGTGCTGCGCGCCGAGCTGGATGGCCGTCTGCCGTTCGATCAATTGTTGGCGGCCACCCGTCAGGCTGCGTTGGGCGCCCAGGCGCATCAGGACCTGCCGTTCGAGCAACTGCTGGAAGCCTTCCCGCACGCCCGCGAACAGGGCCTGTTCCAGGTCATGTTCAACCACCAGCAACGCGACCTGAGTGCCTTGCGCCGCCTGCCGGGCATGCTGGCCGATGAGTTGCCATGGCACAGCCGCGAGGCCAAGTTCGACCTGCAACTGCACAGCGAAGAAGACCGCAACGGGCGCTTGAGCCTGTCGTTCGACTACGCCGATGAGCTGTTCGACAGCGCAACCATTCAGCGTCTCGCCGAGCACTTCATCAACATGCTGCACGCCGTGTGCGAGCAACCGCAACAGGCCATCGGCGACTTGCAGCTGATGCACGCCGACGAACAACAGCCGTGGAGCGCCGCGCCGTGCACGCCGGCGCAGCAGTGGCTGCCGGAGTTGCTCAGCCAACACACCGCGGACAACACCGCGCTGGTCTGGCAGGACGGCAACCTGACCTTCGCCCAACTGCACACCCAGGCCAACCGCCTGGCCCATTACCTGCGTGACAAGGGCGTTGGCCCGGATGTGTGCGTGGCCATCGCCGCCGAACGCTCGCCGCAACTGTTGATCGGCTTGCTGGCGATCATCAAGGCCGGTGGCGCCTATGTGCCGCTCGACCCGGATTACCCCGCCGACCGCCTGGCCTACATGCTCCAGGACAGCGGCGTGCACCTGCTGTTGACCCAAACCTCACTGCTCGAGCTGCTACCGGCACCCGAAGGTGTGTGCGTGATCGCCATGGACAGCCTGCACCTCGACAGCTGGCCGACCCAGGCACCGGGTTTGCATCTGCATGGCGACAACCTCGCCTACGTGATCTACACCTCCGGCTCCACCGGCCAGCCCAAGGGCGTGGGTAATACCCATGCGGCGCTGGCCGAGCGATTGCAGTGGATGCAAGCCACGTATCAACTCAACGACACTGATGTGCTGATGCAAAAAGCACCGATCAGTTTCGACGTGTCGGTGTGGGAGTGCTTCTGGCCATTGATCACCGGTTGCCGCCTGGTGCTGGCCGGCCCTGGCGAGCATCGCGACCCGCACCGCATCGCGCAGTTAGTGCAGGAACACGGCGTAACCACCCTGCACTTTGTGCCGCCGCTGTTGCAGCTGTTTATCGATGAGCCGCGGGTGGCCGAATGCACCAGCCTGCGCCGCCTGTTCTCCGGCGGTGAAGCCTTGCCCGCCGAACTGCGCAACCGCGTCTTGGCACAGTTGCCGGCGGTGCAATTGCACAACCGTTATGGCCCGACGGAAACCGCGATCAACGTCACCCACTGGCAGTGCCAGGCCGAAGACGGCGAGCGCTCGCCGATTGGCCGGCCGCTGGGCAATGTGATCTGTCGCGTGCTGGACGAACACCTCAACCCATTGCCGGCCGGTGTGCCGGGCGAATTGTGCATCGGCGGCATCGGCCTGGCGCGCGGTTACCTCGGCCGCGCCGGGTTGACCGCCGAACGTTTCGTCGCCGACCCCTTGGGCGAGGCGGGCACACGCCTGTACCGCACCGGTGACCGTGTGCGCTGGAGCGCTGATGGCGTACTCGAATACCTCGGCCGGCTCGATCAGCAGGTCAAACTGCGTGGCTTTCGCGTGGAGCCGGAAGAAATCGAAGCACGCCTGTTGGCCATGGACGGCATCGCCCAAGCCGTGGTGCTGGTGCGTGACCAGCAACTGATCGGCTACTACACCGCCAGCACCGCGCTGGACGAGCAGCAGGTAAAAACCGCCCTGGCCGCCGAGCTGCCGGAATACATGGTGCCCGCGCAACTGCTGCGTCTGGAGGCGATGCCGCTGAGCCCCAGCGGCAAACTGGACCGCCGTGCCTTGCCGGCGCCGGTGTGGCAAACCCGTGAACACATCGAACCCCGAACTCCGTTGCAGCAGCAGATTGCGGCAATCTGGCGCGAAGTCCTCGGCCTGCCTCGCATTGGCCTGGGCGACGACTTCTTCGCCCTCGGCGGCCACTCGTTGCTGGCCACTCAAATCATCTCGCGCACCCGCCAGGCCTGCGACGTCGAGCTGCCGCTGCGCACTTTGTTCGAAGCCAGCGAGCTGGGCGCGTTTGCCGAGCAAGTCGGGTTGATCCAGGCCTCGGGCCAGCGCAACCAGCAAACCGCCATCGCCAAGGTCGACCGCAGCGCGCCGGTGCCGCTGTCCTATTCGCAGCAGCGCATGTGGTTCCTCTGGCAGATGGAGCCGGACAGCCCGGCCTACAACGTCGGTGGCATGGCGCGCCTGCGTGGCGTGCTGGACGTGGGGCGTTTCGAGGCGGCGTTGCAAGCCTTGATCATGCGTCACGAAACCCTGCGCACCACCTTCCCGAGCCTCGACGGCGTGGCCCAGCAAAAGGTCGCGCCGCAAACCGGCCTGCGCATGGACTGGCAGGATTTCTCGGCGCTCACTGAAGCCGAGCGTCAGCTGCGCCTGCAACAACTGGCCGACCACGAAGCCCATACACCGTTCAACCTGGAAACCGGGCCACTGCTGCGGGCGTGCCTGGTCAAGGCCGGCGAGCAGGAACACTACCTGGTGCTGACCCTGCACCACATCGTCACCGAAGGCTGGGCGATGGACATCTTCGCGCGTGAACTCAGCGCGCTGTACGAGGCTTTTATCGACGAGCGCGATTCGCCGCTGGCGCCGTTGCCGGTGCAGTACCTCGACTACAGCGTGTGGCAGCGCCAATGGCTGGAGTCCGGCGAGCGTCAGCGCCAACTCGACTACTGGATCGGGCAGCTTGGGCATGAGCATCCACTGCTCGAACTGCCCGGCGACCGCCCGCGTCCGCCGGTGCAAAGCCATCAGGGCGAGCTGTACCGCTTTGACCTGAGCGATGAACTGGCCGCCCGCGTGCGCGCCTTCAATGCCGAACGCGGCCTGACCCTGTTCATGACCATGACCGCCACCCTGGCCGTGTTGCTCTACCGCTACAGCGGCCAGACCGACCTGCGCATCGGCGCGCCGGTGGCCAACCGCATTCGTCCGGAAAGCGAAGGGCTGATCGGCGCATTCCTCAACACCCAGGTGCTGCGTTGCCAGCTCACTGGGCAGATGAAGGTGGGCGAGTTGTTCGAGCAGGTGCGCCACACCGTGATTGAAGGCCAGTCCCATCAGGACCTGCCGTTCGATCATTTGGTGGAAGCCCTGCAACCCCCGCGCAGCGCGGCCTACAACCCGCTGTTCCAAGTGATGTGCAACGTGCAGCGCTGGGAATTCCAGCAGAGCCGCCAACTGGCCGGCATGACCGTCGAGTACCTGGCCAACGACGCGCGTGCGACCAAGTTCGACCTCAACCTGGAAGTCACCGACCTCGACCATCGCCTGGGTTGCTGCCTGACCTACAGCACCGACCTGTTCGACGAACCGCGCATTGCGCGCATGGCCGAGCATTGGCGCAACTTGCTGGAGGCATTGATCGCCAACCCGCAGCAGCGCCTCAGCGAATTGCCGTTGCTGACCGCCGCCGAGCAGCGCGCGTTGCAGGACAGCCTCGGTATGGAAGCGGGCGAGCATTGCCTCGATCAGTGCATTCATCAGTTGTTCAGTCAGCAGGCGAGCAAGCGTGCCGATGCGCCGGCGCTGACCTTTGCCGGTGAAACCCTTACCTACCGCGAACTGGACGCCCGCGCCAACCGCCTGGCGTGGATGCTACGTGAGCGCGGCGTCGGCCCACAGGTGCGCGTCGGCCTGGCGTTGCCGCGTTCCCTGGAAATGGTGATTGGCTTGTTGGCGATTCTCAAGGCCGGTGGCGCCTATGTGCCGCTCGACCCTGAATACCCGCTGGACCGCTTGCTCTACATGATCGAAGACAGCGGCATCGGCCTGCTGCTCAGTGACGCGGCACTGTTCGAAGCCCTTGGTGAGCTGCCGGCGACGGTGGCGTGCTGGTGCCTGGAAGATGACCTGCCGATGCTCGCCAATTACTCGGCCGACGAGCTGCCCTTTATCAGCTTGCCGCAACATCAGGCGTACTTGATCTACACCTCAGGTTCCACCGGCAAGCCCAAAGGCGTGGTGGTGTCCCACGGTGAAATCGCCATGCATTGCCAGGCGGTGATCAAGCGCTTTGGCATGCGTGCGGACGATTGCGAACTGCACTTTTATTCGATCAATTTCGACGCCGCCACCGAGCGTTTGCTGGTGCCGCTGCTCAGCGGCGCGCAGGTGGTGTTGCGCGCCCAGGGCCAGTGGGATGCCGAAGAAATCTGCGCGCTGATTCGCACCCATCGCATCAATATCCTCGGCTTCACCCCAAGCTATGGCAGCCAGTTGGCGCAGTGGCTGGCGACTCAGCAGCAAACCTTGCCGGTGCGCATGTGCATCACCGGCGGTGAGGCGCTGACCGGCGAACACTTGCAGCGTATCCGCGCAGCGTTCCAGCCCGAGGTGTTTTTCAACGCCTACGGCCCGACCGAAACCGTGGTCATGCCGCTGGCCAGTCTGGCGCCCGAGCACGTGGAGGAGGGCGCTGGCAGCGTGCCGATCGGCAGCATCATCGGCGACCGCGTGGCCTACATTCTCGACGCCGACCTGGCGCTGGTGCCGCAGGGTGCGACCGGCGAGTTGTATGTCGGCGGGGCCGGTCTGGCGCAGGGTTACCACCAACGCCCGGGCATGACCGCAGAGCGTTTTGTCGCCGACCCGTTTGCTACCAATGGCGGGCGTTTGTACCGCACCGGCGACCTGGTGCGCCAACGCGCCGATGGCCTGGTGGAGTACCTGGGCCGTATCGACCATCAGGTGAAAATTCGCGGTTTCCGCATTGAACTGGGCGAAATCGAAACCCGCCTGCTGGAACACCACGCGGTGCGCGAAGCGGTGGTGCTGGCGCTGGATTCGCCGAGCGGCAAACAGCTGGTGGCTTACCTGGTCAGCGACGCCGACCACGGCACACTGCGCGACGCGCTCAAGGCACACCTCAAGACGCAACTGCCGGACTACATGGTGCCTGCGCACCTGATCGTGCTGGACAGCATGCCGCTGACCGCCAACGGCAAGCTCGACCGCCGCGCCTTGCCGCAACCGGACCCGGAGGCGAACCGCCAAGACTACGTGGCGCCACGCAACGAACTGGAGCACACCTTGGCCGCGATCTGGTGCGCGGTGTTGAACGTGCAGCAAGTCGGTCTTGACGATAACTTCTTTGAACTGGGCGGTGACTCGATTCTGTCGATCCAGGTGGTCAGCCGTGCGCGGCAGGCCGGGATTCACTTCAGCCCGCGCGACCTGTTCCAGCATCAAACCGTGCAAACCCTCGCGGCCGTGGCCACGCGGTCCGAGCGGGTCAGCGCCGAACAAGGGGTGCTGACGGGCAGCTCGGGCCTGACGCCGATCCAGCATTGGTTTTTCGATACGGCGATTCCGAATCGTCAGCACTGGAACCAGGCGTTGCTGCTCAAACCGCTGCAACTGCTCGACCCTCATCGCCTGGAGCAAGCGCTGTTGGCGGTGCTGGAACACCACGACGCCCTGCGCCTGAGCTTTACGCCGCGCGATGCCCAATGGCACGCCGAGCACTTGGCCGTGCCGCGCGGCGGCGTGCTGATGCAGGCGCAAGTGCGCGATATGGCGCAGTGCACCGCGCTGTTCACCGACACCCAACGCAGCCTCGACCTCGAACACGGTCCGCTGCTGCGCGCCTTGCTGGTGGATGGCCCGCAGGGTCAGCAACGCCTGCTGATCGCGATTCATCACTTGGTGGTGGATGGCGTGTCGTGGCGCGTATTGCTTGAAGACCTGCAAACCGTCTACCGCCAACTGAGCGACGGCCAATCGGTCAGCCTGCCGGCCAAGACCAGCGCCTTGCGTGATTGGGCTGCGCGTTTGCAGGCCTATGCGAGCAGTGAATCCCTGCGTGAAGAGTTGAGCCTTTGGCAAGACCGGTTGGCCGGTGCTGCGGCGGTATTGCCGGTGGATCGCCCACACGGTTCGCTGCTCACTCGGGATGCCGACACAGTCAGCGTGCGCCTGGACGCGCAACACACCCGCCAGTTGCTGCAACAGGCGCCAAGCGCCTATCGCACTCAGGTCAACGACCTGCTGCTGACGGCGTTGGCCCGTGTGCTGTGCCGCTGGAGTGGTCACGATTCAGCGTTGATCCAGCTGGAAGGCCATGGCCGTGAAACCTTGTTTGATGACATCGACCTGACCCGCAGCGTCGGCTGGTTTACCAGTGCTTACCCATTGCGCTTGACCCCGCAAGCAGAGCAGAGCGCGTCGATCAAGGCGATCAAGGAGCAACTGCGCGGCGTGCCGCACAAGGGTTTGGGCTATGGCGTGCTGCGTTACCTGGCGGACGATCTGTGCAAGCAGACCATGGCCGCACTGCCAAGCGCCGACATCACCTTCAACTACCTCGGCCAGTTCGACCAGAGCTTCGGCGCCGATGCGCTGTTCCACCCGCTGGATGAGCCAGCCGGCCTGGCGCATGACCCGCAGGCGCCGTTGCCCAATGAGCTGAGCGTCGACAGCCAGGTGTACGGCGGCGAACTGGTGCTGCGCTGGACCTTCAGCCGCGAGCGCCACGATCAACAGACCATCCGCGAACTGGCCGAGGCCTACCTGGGCGAACTGCAAAGCCTGATCGCGCATTGCCTGAGCGACGCTGCCGGCGGCCTCACGCCGTCGGACTTCCCGCTGGCGCACCTGACCCAGCCACAACTCGACAGCCTGCCGGTGCCGGCCAGCGCCATCGAAGACGTGTACCCGCTGACGCCGATGCAGGAAGGCCTGCTGCTGCACACTTTGCTGGAACCGGGCACGGGCCTCTACTACATGCAGGACCGCTACCGCATCAACAGCGCGCTCGACCCGCAGCGGTTTGCCCAAGCCTGGCAGGCGGTGATCGCCCGTCACGAAGCCTTGCGCGCGTCGTTCTGCTGGAACGTCGGCGAAGACATGCTGCAAGTGATTCACAAGCCGGGCAGCACGCCGATCGAGTACCTGGACTGGAGCGCCGATCCGGAAAGTGAACAGGAGCCGCGCCTGCAAGCCTTGCTCAAGGCCGAGCGTGAAGCCGGTTTCGATCTGCTTAACCAGGCGCCGTTTCACCTGCGTCTGATCCGCGTTGGTGAAGCGCGCTACTGGTTCATGATGAGCAACCACCACATCCTCATCGATGCCTGGTGCCGTTCGCTGTTGATGAATGACTTCTTTGAAATTTATATGGCCCTGGGCGAAGGTCGCGAAGCACAGTTGGCCACACCGCCGCGCTACCGCGATTACATTGCCTGGCTGCAACGCCAGAACCTCGCCGAAGCGCGCCAGTGGTGGCAGCACAACCTGCAAGGTTTCGAGCGCACCACACCGATCCCGAGCGACCGGCCGTTCCTGCGTGAACATGCGGGCCATAGCGGCGGCATGGTGGTGGGCGACTGCTACACCCGCCTGGAGGTACGCGACGGTGCGCAACTGCGTGAACTGGCGCAGGCCCATCAACTGACCGTCAACACCTTCGCCCAGGCGGCATGGGCGTTGGTGCTGCGTCGCTTGAGCGGCGAGCGTGACGTGTTGTTCGGCGTTACCGTGGCCGGGCGCCCGGTGGACATGCCCGAGATGCAACGCACTGTCGGCCTGTTCATCAACAGCATCGCGCTGCGGGTGAAACTGCCTGAAGACGGTCAGCGCTGCAGCGTGCGCCAGTGGTTGAGCGGCTTGCTTGACAGCAACATGCAGCTGCGCGAGTACGAGTACCTGCCGCTGGTGACCATTCAGGAACACAGCGAATTGCCCAAGGGCCAACCGCTGTTCGACAGCCTGTTCGTGTTCGAGAACGCGCCGGTGGAGGTCTCGGTGCTGGACCACGCGCAAAGCCTGAATGCCACCTCGGATTCCGGCCGCACCCACACCAACTTTCCGCTGACCGCGGTGTGCTACCCGGGCGATGACCTCGGTTTGCACCTGTCCTACGACCAGCGTTACTTCGACGAGAGCACCGTGCAGGGCATGCTCGGCGAGTTCAAGCGCCTGCTGCTGGCGCTGGTGCAGGGTTTCCATGGCGACATGGCCGACCTGCCATTGATTGGCGCGCAGGAACGTGAATTCCTGCTCGACGGCTGCAACCAGAGTGAGCACGTCTACCCGTTGGAGCGCAGCTATGTCGAGCTGTTCGAGGCGCAGGTGGCCGAGCATCCACAGCGCATCGCGGCCAGCTGCCTCGACCAACAGTGGAGTTACGACGAATTGAATCGGCGCAGCAACGGTTTGGGTCACGCGCTGATCGCAGCAGGCGTTGGCCTGGACCAGCCGGTGGCATTGCTGGCCGAGCGTAACCTCGACTTGCTGGGCATGATCATCGGCAGCTTCAAGGCCGGCGCCGGTTATCTGCCGCTGGACCCAGGCCTGCCAAGCCAGCGCCTGAGCCGGATTATCGACTTGAGCCGCACGCCGTTGCTGGTGTGCACCGAGGCGTGTCGCGAGCAGGCAATTGAATTGCTGGAAGGTACCGACTGCCAGTTGCTGGTGTGGGAGGAAGTGCCGGGCCGTGGGGAAAATCCAGGTGTCTACAGCGGCCCGGACAACCTCGCCTACGTGATC
Organism: Pseudomonas sp. 14P_5.3_Bac1; assembly: GCF_025466135.1. Taxonomy (NCBI): domain Bacteria; kingdom Pseudomonadati; phylum Pseudomonadota; class Gammaproteobacteria; order Pseudomonadales; family Pseudomonadaceae; genus Pseudomonas; species Pseudomonas sp. 14P_5.3_Bac1. Next base: position 45,046 of record NZ_JANLOF010000024.1, read on the forward strand.
TACACCTCGGGCTCCACCGGGCTGCCCAAAGGCGTGATGGTCGAACAGCGCGGCATGCTGAATAACCAGTTGAGCAAGGTGCCGTATCTGGACCTGAGCCCGGCGGATGTAATCGCCCAAACTGCGTCGCAAAGTTTCGATATTTCCGTGTGGCAATTCCTCGCTGCGCCGCTGTTTGGCGCGCGGGTGGATATTGTGCCGAATACGGTCGCCCATGATCCGCAAGGTTTGCTGGCCCATGTGCAGGCCCAGGGCATTACTGTGCTGGAAAGCGTGCCGTCCTTGATCCAGGGCATGCTCGCCCAGGAACGCATGAGCCTGGACGGCCTGCGCTGGATGCTGCCGACGGGCGAAGCAATGCCGCCGGAGCTGGCGCACCAATGGCTGCTGCGGTATCCAGATATTGGCCTGGTCAACGCTTATGGCCCGGCGGAATGTTCGGATGACGTGGCGTTCTTCCGCGTCGATCTGGCGTCAACCCAAGGCACTTATTTGCCGATTGGCACCCCGACCGACAACAACCGGTTGTACGTGCTCGATGGCGCACTGGCGTTGGTGCCACAGGGCGCGGTTGGCGAGCTGTGTGTGGCGGGGACTGGTGTGGGCCGTGGTTACGTCAGCGATCCGTTGCGCACGGCGCAGGTGTTTGTGCCCAACCCGTTTGGCGCACCCGGCGAGCGTCTCTATCGCACCGGCGACCTGGCACGTCGGCGCAGCGATGGCGTGTTGGAATATGTGGGGCGTATCGACCACCAGGTGAAGATTCGCGGCTACCGCATCGAGCTGGGTGAAATCGAAGCGCGCCTGCATGAACAGCCGCAGGTGCGTGACGCCGCGGTGGGTGTACAAGAGGGCGTCAACGGCAAGCACTTGGTGGGTTACCTAGTGGCGGCGGATGAAAGCCTCAACCCGAGCGAGCGCCTGGACCGCATCAAGCAACGCCTGCGCGCAGAGCTGCCGGAATACATGGTGCCACTGCACTGGTTATGGCTCGAGCGCCTGCCGCTGAACGCCAACGGCAAACTCGACCGCAAGGCCCTGCCGACCCTGGAGATCGGCCAGTTGCACAGTCAGGACTACCTGGCGCCGCGCAACGAACTGGAAACGACGTTGGCGGCTATCTGGGCCGAGGTACTGAAAGTCGACAAGGTGGGCGTACAGGACAACTTCTTCGAGCTGGGCGGGCACTCGTTGCTGGCCACGCAGATTGCCTCCCGCGTGCAGAAAACCCTGCAACGCGATGTGCCACTGCGGGCGATGTTTGAGTGCAGCACGGTGGCGGAGTTGGCTGAGTACATCGAGGGGGTGGCGGCGAATGAAATCAGTGCCGAGAAGGTGGATCGGTTGAGTGATTTGATGGCGGAGTTGGAGGGGCTTTAAGGAAAACTGGAACAACTGGCGGTGAGAGAAATTGTGCTTATTTCCGCCTTTGTTTGTAGGATATCGACCTCGAGTGGCGTAGGTGATTTCCATAATACTGTTTTTATATACAGTGTTTTAAGGGCTGTTGCCTGATGGGAAGCAAATGAGTGAAAAACGGGCCTGTGGCAAAAAAAGGCAACTCCGTTAGGTTGAGGTTCTCTCCTTCAGGAAGGGAGAGTTCTTAATCACTATCAATGGAGTCACACATGAATAAACCACGCACCCAGACACCTCTTCGCCATGGTCGTGTCACGTCCCCTTCCAGCCGTGGCGCAGTCGCCGTGGATCTCGGCCTGCTGGCTACCTGGCAGGTCAATGAAATGGAGGGCGGCAAGAACTTTCCGGCACTGATTGCCGGTCCGTTCCCGGCGCCTTATCAAACCGACAGTGACAGCGTCACCCCACCCGCCGACGGCTTCATCCTCAGCGGCGGCAAGACCGATGCCCGTGACTGCATCAACTTCACCAACGAGGAAATGGCCAAGAAACTCAACCGTGCTTTCACCTGGCCGCTGCTCAATGTCGACCCGGGTCAGACCTTCAAGGTCGCCTGGGAATACACCGCGCCGCACACCACCCGTGGCTATCGCTGGCTGATCACCAAGGATGGCTGGGATCCGAAACAGCGCATCACCCGTGCACAGCTGGAAACCCAGCCGTTCGCCGAAGACTTCTATACCCAGGTGCCGTACTTCAGCCATGCAGGTGAACTGAAGGCCAAGGTCAATCATGAAGTGAAACTGCCGGCCAACAAAAAGGGCAAGCATGTGATCGTATTGATGTGGATCGTCGCCAACACCGGCAACGCCTTCTATCAAGCCTTCGACGTGGACTTCAAATAAGCCCGCGCCGTTAAACCCATACGTTCTGAAGGATTAGAACATGACAAATATTGACTTCACCTCACTGAAATCGCCGCTGAACGATGTCGCTTCGCTGATGCCGAGCATTGCCGGCAAAAAGATCCTCATGGGCTTCTGGCACAACTGGCCTGCCGGCGCGAGCGACGGTTACCAGCGTGGCCAATTCGCCAATATGAACCTGGCGGACGTGCCGAAGGATTACAACGTGGTGGCCGTGGCCTTCATGAAAGGCAACGGTATCCCAACGTTCAAGCCGTACAACCTTTCCGACGCCGAGTTCCGCCGTCAGGTGGGCGTGCTAAACAGCCAGGGCAGGGCGGTGCTGATTTCCCTTGGCGGCGCCGATGCGCACATCGAGCTGCATAAAGGCAACGAACAGCCACTGGCCAACGAGATTATCCGCCTGGTGGAAACCTATGGCTTTGATGGCCTGGACATCGACCTTGAACAGAGCGCGATTGATTTCGCCGACAACAAGACTGTCCTGCCCGCCGCGTTGAAACTGGTCAAGGACCATTACGCCGGTGAAGGCAAACACTTCATTATCAGCATGGCGCCGGAGTTTCCTTACCTGACCACCGCCGGCAAATACGTCGGTTACATCCAGGCGCTGGAAGGCTATTACGACTTCATTGCCCCGCAGTATTACAACCAGGGGGGCGACGGGATCTGGGTGCAGGAGGCCAACAACGGCAACGGTGCCTGGATTGCCCAGAACAACGACGCGATGAAAGAGGATTTCCTGTTTTACCTGACCGAGAGTCTGGTGAGCGGAACGCGAGGGTTTACCAAAATCCCGGCGGACAAGTTCGTCATTGGTCTGCCGGCCAACGTCGACGCAGCCGCCACCGGTTATGTGATCAACCCCGCAGCCGTGACCAATGCATTCAAGCGTTTGGACGCCAAAGGGTTGTCGATCAAGGGCCTGATGACATGGTCGGTGAATTGGGACAACGGGATCAGCAAAGACCACGTGCCCTACAACTGGGAATTCAGCCGCCGTTATGGGCCGTTGATCACAGGCACTCATCTGTCTGGCCTCGGTGAGGATGAGGCGGATCTCGACGTCGCCAATCGGCGGTAGCGCAAGGAGACATCGGGCAGACGTGCCTGATCTCAAACAGCTGTGTTTATGAGCTGATCGTTGGCTTTATCAAATAGAATCCGATGCCCTCTTTGGGCATCGGATTTTCTGCGTCAGGCTCAAGTTTTCATCCGTTTTTTATGAACTTGCTTTGCTCGTTTTCTGTTGCGCAAGCCCGAAACAGTCTTAGGGAAACGCCGATTACTTGGGCCCCAGAATCTTCGCCAGCTTGTCCGGCGACGGCGCGCCTTGCTGTTGCTGCAACCCGCCCTTGTCATCCAGATAGAAAATCGCCGGCGTCGCCGACAATTCCAGCTCTTCCATCAACTTCATGTTGGCATCGAGCTTGGCTTCGATGTCCGCCGGGATCTTGTCCAGCGCCTGCAATTTGCTGCCTTTGCCGGCGGCTTCGTGTTCTTCCAGGGCTTTTTGCGGGTCTTTGGCGGCGAACAGCGCAGCCGACTTGCCTGGGCTGTCCTCGCGGATAATGCCCACCATGATGTGGCGCAACTGCACCTTGCCGGCCTTTACCCACGGCCGTGCCTGTTCCCAGAACATGTTGCAGTACGGGCAGTTGGGGTCGCTGAACAGGTAGACGATACGTGGCGCGTTTTTATCGCCGTCCTGAATCCAGTTGCTGTGTTCCATCTTGGCCCAGACTTCCTTGGCCATCGGCGCATACACCAGTTTTTCCAGGGGCGCGCTGCTCAGGTCTTTACCTTCGGCGTCGTACAGGTTGCCGGCAATCACACTTTTGCCGTCGGCAGTCAGGTACAGCGCCATGCCACGGTTCTGGTACTGCGCGGCGTAGCCGGTGAGGCCGCTGGGCGCATCGAACTTGCCGAGGATCTTGGCGCCTTTGGCTTCGATCTGTTTGATCGGTGCCGGCCAGTCTTCGGCCTGGGCCAGGGTGGCCGCGAGCGTCAGCGGCAGCAGGGTCAGCAGGTGGCGGAGGCTTGGCATGTCGGTTTCCTTTCAGGGGCGGTGTCGAAGGGTTCCATGGCACGGGCCAGGCTGGCTTGGGACAGCTCACCGAGGTGGCTGTTGATCAGGCGCCCATCGGCTTGGTAGAACAGCGTGGTCGGCAAGGCCATGGAGCCCACGGCCTGGCCGAGTCGGCCGCTGGCGTCAAACAATACGTTATCGAGGGTCAGGCCTTGGGTCGCGAGGAAGGTGCTGACGCTTTGCATGCTTTCGGCCTGGTTGACGAACAGGAAGGTCACGTCGGGGCGCTGGTGCTGGGCGCGCTCCAGTACCGGCATTTCCCGGCGGCACGGTGGGCACCAGGTGGCCCAGAGGTTGATCACCAGCGGGCCGCCTTTGTAGTCGGCCAGTTGCACCACGTCGCCATTGGCGTTGCGCAAGGTGATGTCCGGCAGTTGCGCGCCTTTGTCGTACAGGCTCAGCGATAAACTGGTCAGGCCCCAGAACACCAAGCCCGTGACCACCCCGGCGCTCAACGGTTTGCGCAGGGCAGGGCGGCGCCAGCCGTACAACAGGGCGCCGAGTACCAGTGCAATCACGCCGGGCCAGGCGAGGAAACCGCCGTCGCGCAGGTCGACCATCTGCAGGGGATCGCGGCTGTAATCGCTCCAGTACATCACGACAAAGCTGACGCGTGCGGCCAACATGCCCAGCAGGAACAGGGTGAACAGCACCGATTCGGGGTTTTCGCCGCCACGCTTGGCCACCCGCCAGCCCACCAGGGTGGCGAGAATCAACGCGCTGATCAGCAGGATGTGATTCAGGGCGATGGCAAAGGTGCCGATGGTCAGGGTCAGCATCAGCGTGCGTCTCGGGTTTGCGTCCAGCGTTGCAGGAAGGCGGCGGCATCCACTTCGCCGGTGATGCGTTGGGCGCGACGTTCTTCACCGTTGGGGCCGATCCACACAAAGCTCGGTGGCCCCGGCACCTTGTAGCGACCCAGCAGCTCACGGCTGGCAGCGGTGTCGGCGGTGACGTCGAGGCGCAGCAGGCGCACATCTTTAAGGGCGTCCATCACCTCCGGTTTGCCGAATACCTGTTTTTCCATGATCTTGCACGACACGCACCAGTCGGCGTAGTAATCCACCAGCACCCATTGGCCCTGCGCCTTGGCACTGTCGAGCTGGGTTTGCAGCACGGCCGGGTCATTGATGGTCATGAACGCGTCATGGGCGCTCGGTGCGGCGGCAACCCGCGAGCCACCGTAGACTTTCAGCGGTTGCCAGAGGTCGTCGCTGCCACCGGCCGCGCCCACCACCAGTACTGCGCCCCACAGGCCCAGCACCAGGGAGCCTGCGCCAAACACTTTGGCCGCCAGCCCGTATTCGCGCGCCAGGCCCCAGCCGCAGTAAGCCATCACCAGGGCCAATACGCCCCACAGGCCGAGCCACAGGCTTTCGCCGACCACCGGGCGAATCATCAGCACTGCGGTGCCCAGGAACAGGAAGCCGAAGACGCCCTTGAGCACGTTCATCCAGGTGCCCGGTTTCGGCAGGAATCGGTTGCCCACCGTCACCAGCAGCAACAGCGGGATGCCGATGCCGATGCCCATGGCGAAGAGAATCAAGCCACCGTGCAGCGCATTGCCGCTCTGGGCGATATACAGCAGCGCGCCGGCCAGTGGCGCAGTCATGCACGGCCCCACCAGCAAGCCGGAGAGCGCACCGAGCACGCCGGCGCCTACCAGGCTGCCGCCGCTTTGCTGACGGCTGACGTTGTCCAGGCGATCACGCAGGAAGGCCGGCAATTGCAGTTCAAAGAAACCAAACATTGGCAGGGCGAGGATCACAAACAGCGCGGCGAAACTGCCAAGAATCCACGGCGTTTGCAGCCATGCTGCGAGGTTGCCGCCGAGCAGCGAGGCCAGTACGCCCAGCGCTGCATATACCAGCGCCATGCATATCACGTAGCTGCTGGCCAGGGCGAAACCACGACGCGGGCTCGCGCCACTGCCGACCACCAGGCCTGCGAGAATCGGCAGCATCGGCAGCGAACACGGGGCAAATGCCAGCAGCAGGCCCAGACCAAAGAACACCAGCAGGCTCCAGCCCAGGCTGCGCTGTTGCAGGCCGCTGGCCAGGCTCTGGTCCTGGGCTTGTGCGGTGGCGGCGACGGCGGGGTTGCCGCCCAGGTCCACGGTGATCGACTGCGGCGGGTAGCACAGGCCGGCATCGGCACAACCCTGCCAGCCGAGTTTGACCTGGCCGGTAGCGCCGGCCGGAATCTTCACTTCCAGGCCCTGGCGATACACTTGCTGCTCACCGAAGAACTCGTCGCTGTGGGCTTCGCCCTGCGGTAACGCCGGCTTGTCGGCCAGGCCGTCGAACTTCATGCGTTGCTGGTACAGGTAGTAACCGTCGGCAATCTGCCAATACAGCTGCGTCTCGCCAGACTCCAGGCGTTCGGAGGTAAAGGTGAAGGCTTTGCCCACCGGGAGGAAATCGGGTTTGCTTTCAAAAGGGTTGCCCGGCGCGGCCTGGGCGAATCCCGCGAACATTACCAGTAGAAAGGTAAACAGATGCCGCATGGTCAAGCCTTAGTTTGGTGCAAGTTAGGGACACAATGTGTGGCGTTGATTAACCGATGATTAACCGGGGGCTATTCTAAAGTGAAGGGCGTGTCTGAGCGCGCCTCTTTTCACGGCATAATCGGCGCTTAATCCGCTGCACCTTTAATTCTCCCCATCTTTCATGAAGGGTTCACCATGCACGTACTGGTCTGTGAAGACGACGAACTGATCGCCAGCGGCATCGTGGCCGGCCTCGGCGCTCAGGGCTTTACCGTCGAACGCGTGGCCACGGCCGCGGCTGCGCGAGCGATGCTCAAGGCAGCCACGTTCGACATCATGGTGCTCGACCTCGGTTTGCCCGACGAAGACGGACTCAAGCTGCTGCAACAACAGCGCAGCCAGGGACTGGAGATTCCGGTGCTGATTCTGACGGCGCGCGATTCTGTGACCAACCGTGTCGACGGCCTGCAAGCCGGTGCCGACGATTACCTGCTCAAGCCCTTCGACCTGCGTGAGCTTGCCGCCCGCCTGCAAACCCTGCTGCGGCGGGTGGCGGGGCGCCGGGTCAACCTGATCGAACACGGCCGCCTCGCCTACGACCCCAGCAGCCGCGAAACCTTCCTGGGCGGCGAGCCGGTGGATCTTTCCCGTCGCGAACAAGCGTTGTTGCAGGCCTTGTTGCATAACAAAGGCCGGGTGCTGTCCAGCGAGCAGCTCAAGGACAGCGTCTACGGTTTTAACGACGAACTGGAAAGTAACGCCCTCAACGTGCATATCCATCACCTGCGGCGCAAATTGGGCAACGGCATCGTCGAGACCGTACGCGGCCTCGGTTATCGCCTGGGCACGGCCGATGGTGGCGTGGCCGATGATGGAGAACACGCCTCGTGATGAGCCTGCGCCTGCGCCTGACATTCAAGCTGGGCGCTGCTTTCGTGCTGATCTGGCTGCTGGCGGCGGCCTGGATGCTCAACGATCTGCGCAACCAGATGATGTTCTCCCTCGACCAGCGTCTGGTGGCGTCGGCGCGCATGGTCGCGGGGCTGACCGAGCAGATGCCGGGCCTGGCCAGTGTGAGCGGCGGTACGCACCTGCGCACCGAGCAACTGAATGTGCCGGGTGGCATGGCCTGCCAGGTCAGCTCCCTGCGTGGGGAAATTCTGGCGCGCAGCCACATGACCCCGGATGAAGGCCTGGAGTCGCGCAAGAGTGGCTTTCGCGATCAAGTCATCGACGGCGTCGGCTGGCGCAGTTTCACCCTGTCCCGGGGGGACTTGTTGATCACCACGGCCGACCGTCAGGTGGAGCGCGAGGCGCTGAACCTGTCGATCCTGCTGGCGGCTTCGGTGCCGGTCGGCGTAGCCTTGCTGGGTTGCCTGTGCCTGCTGTGGCTGGGCATCGGCCAGAGCCTGTTGCCGCTCAACCGCATGCGTGACGCGTTGATGCGCCGCAGCGCCGATTCGCTCGAACCCTTGCAGATTCACCCCTTGCCCAGCGAGCTTAAACCGCTGCTCGACACCCAGAACCAACTGTTGCAACGCATCGCCAAGACCATCGAGCGTGAGCGCCGCCTCACCGGTGATGCCGCGCATGAGCTGCGCAGCCCGCTGACGGCGATCAAGACCCACCTGCAAGTGGCGCGCATGACCGACGGCGCGGCGCGCGACCAGTCCCTGGCCCATGCCGAGGAGGGCGCTGACCGCCTGCATCGCACCCTTGAGCAATTGCTGCTGTTGGCGCGGGTGGAAGGCAGCCTGTCGTTCGATGACGGCCTGCAATCAAGCGCCGAACAGGTCGCACGGCTGGCGATTCAGGATGCCAACGCCGGTGACAACCGGCGTATCGACCTGATCCTGTCGGCCAACCTCACCGATACGCCGGTGGAAATGCCGGTGGCCCTGGCGGTCGCGGCCTTGCGCAACCTGCTGGATAACGCGCTGCGCCATACGCCGGGTGATACCCGGGTGGAGCTGAGTGTGTTCACCACCGCCGACACGGTGGTGTTCCGCGTGCGTGATCATGGCAAGCAGATTTCCAGTGAGGACCTGCAATACCTGACCCAACGCTTCTGGCGCAATGGCAGCAGCGAGGGCTGTGGGCTGGGTCTGGCGATTGTGCAGGCGATCGTGCAGCGCTGCTCCTGCTCGCTGAAATTCGACAGTCAGGCAGATGGTTTACGGGTCGATCTGGGGATGCCGTTGCGGCGCTGAGCACTTTTCTTCAAGCACCAAATAGTTACCGCCCGCCTGACATTCTTCCCTTCAGGATGGCGGTAATTTTTTTGCGCTTGAGCGGGCTGAATGACTCGGCCTGTACTGAAAAGGACGGTTCTTATGTTGGTGGTCGATAGCAGTTTCCCCGCCAGGGGTTTCAATGAGCGTAACGCTGAGCCCGTGCAGCAGGTGATTTTGCATTACACCGCGGCGCCTTTCGCTTCATCCCTGCGTACGCTCACGCAAGAGGGTGTCAGCGCTCACTACTTGCTGCCCGATCCGGATGACCCTGGCTACCGCGCCACCGGCCATGACGAATTGCGCGTGTTTCGGCTGGTGGACGAGGATAAGCGTGCGTGGCATGCCGGGGTCAGTCATTGGGGTGGGCGGGATGATCTCAATAGCCGGTCGATTGGTGTCGAGATTGTTAATTTGGCGCGGGATGAGGGGGGCGTGTTTACGTTTCCAGCGTATGGCGAAGAACAGGTTGATGTGTTGATTGCGTTGGTTCGCGATGTGCTTGGGCGCTATCCGCAGATTGGGCCTGCCGATGTGCTTGGGCATTCGGATGTTGCCTATTGGCGCAAGAGCGATCCGGGGCCTCGGTTGCCTTGGCGGTGTTTGTTCGAGGCAGGGGTTGGGGCCTGGTTTGATGAGGCGACGCGGGGCATGTACCAGCGGCGGTTTTGTCTTGGGTTGCCGCCGGAGGTTGAGGTGGAGCGGGCGTTTCAGCGGTATGGGTATAAGCCGGCCCAGAATCGCCGGGCGTTTGAGCTGAGGACGCGGGCGTTTCAGATGCACTTTCGGAGTCGGGATTATGGTGGGGTTTTGGATGGGGAGACGTGTGCGATTTTGTATGCGTTGAATGATCGTTATCGGGGGATTTGAGCGCCTTATTTGGGGGGTGG
>NZ_JANLOF010000080.1:0-55002 GCF_025466135.1 Pseudomonas sp. 14P_5.3_Bac1
TGGCGAGCGGGCTTGCCCCGGGTTGGGCTGCGAAGCAGCCCAAAACCTACACCCTCGGTTTGTCTGACAAGGCGCAGTGAGTGTGCTGGGGCTGCTGCGCAGCCCAACGCGGGGCAAGCCCGCTCGCCACAATCGCTCTGTTACGACCCAGGCGCCGTAGGATCTTTCACCCCACCATCATCAAACAGGTTCAGCTTCTGCCGCAGCTCGTGGGCCGGCAGCGGTTCCTGCCCTGGCGGAATCGCGTTCGGGTCGGCCGGCACTTCGCCCGGTGCGCCCTCGCCTTGGGCCGGTGCCGCCGGCGCTGCGCCCTGATCGCCTTCGATCGCACGCTGGGCCTTTTTGGTCAGCACGACAATATCAATCCGACGGTTGATCGGGTTGAACGGGTCTTTAGGATCAAACAGCTGCGACGACGCAAAACCCACCACGCGCGCCACTTGCGGGTCCGGGTAGCTGCCCGCTACCAGCGCACGGCGGGCGGCGTTGGCGCGGTTGGCCGAGAGTTCCCAGTTGCCGAAGTCACCCTGGCCCGCATACGGCTTGGCGTCGGTGTGGCCGCTGATGCTGATCTTGTTCGGCACCGCCTTGATGGTGTCAGCCATGGCCAGCAGGATGTCTTCAAAGTACGGTTTCAGACGCGCGCTGCCGGAGTCGAACATCGGCCGGTTGGCGGCGTCGGTGATCTGGATGCGCAAGCCTTCCGGCGTGATCTCGAAAGAAATCTGATCCTTGAACTTCAGCAACTGCGGGTTCTCTTCAACCTTGGTCTGCAGTTCCTGCAGCAACAATTCCAGGCGTTCCTGCTCGACCTGCTCGGCCATCGATTCGACGGTGTCGCGCTCGATCGGGATTTTTTCCTGCGGCGCTTCGGTCTTGACCTCCGGGTTGATGGTGCGCTCAGGCGCCAGCTGCGGCGAGCCGCCCAGGTCAATCACAAACGGTGTGCCGCTTTCCGAAAAGCCAATCGGGTCTTTGAAGTAACCGGCGATGGCGATCTTCTGTTCGGGCGTGGCGGTGGACATCAGCCACAGCACCAGGAAGAACGCCATCATCGCCGTGGCAAAGTCGGCGAAGGCGATTTTCCAGGCGCCGCCATGGTGCCCCGCAGCGAAGCGCTTGACGCGCTTGATGATTATCGGCTGGTTGTTTTCCATGACTTAGCGACCGCGAACCGCTTGTTCCAGCTCGGCAAAACTTGGGCGATGTTTCGGGTACAGCACCTTGCGCCCGAACTCCACTGCCAGCGATGGCGGCATGCCGGACGCCGAAGCCACCAGGCAGGCCTTGATCGCTTCGTACAAATTCACTTCTTCCTTGGCATCGTGCGCCAGGGAAGTGGCCAGTGGGCCGAAGAAGCCGTAAGCGGCGAGAATACCGAAGAAGGTACCCACCAGGGCCGCGCCCACGTGCATACCGATGGCCTTCTGGTCGCCTTCGCCCAGGGAAGCCATGGTCACCACGATGCCGAGTACCGCCGCGACGATACCGAAACCGGGCATGCCGTCGGCAACGCCGGTCACGGCGTGGGACGGATGCTCCAGCTCTTCCTTAAGGCTGAACAGCTCCATGTCGAACAGGCCTTCCAACTCGTGCGGCGCCATGTTGCCGGAGGACATGATGCGCAGGTAATCGCAGATGTAGGCAGTCATGCGCTCATCTTTGAGCACCGCCGGGTACTTGGCGAAAATGGGGCTGGCGGCGGCGTCTTCGATGTCGCCCTCGATGGCCATCATGCCTTCGCGACGACTCTTGTTGAGGATCTCGTAAATCAGTCCCAGCACTTCCAAATAAAAGGTGTGGGAGAAGCGTGAGCTGAACATGCCCAGCGACTTCTTGATCACGTGCATGGTCATGTAGCCGGGGTTGGCCTGCAGGAATGCGCCAAACGCGGCACCGCCGATGATCAACACTTCGAAGGGCTGGATCAGCGCGGCAATTTTACCGTGGGACAGGACGTACCCACCGAGCACACTTGCGATGACGACGATGATGCCGATAATTTTAGCCATAGGAGATTGGTACTTGCGCCGTCGGGTTCATGGACATATTGGGTGAAGCTGAAAACTCTTGTTCTACTTATCGGCAAAACTGCGCCAGACTATAGCCCGTTAAGGCGAAAAGCCAATTCGGCCCGTTCCGGGCGTGTAGAACGCAAGTGATGATCGCGCCCCAATCATGGCTAATGAAACGACAGCTCCAACGACAAAACCCACTACCCTCGCGGCTTGGATAAAGCGCCTGGACGATGTGCTGCTGCCTGTTCCTCAGGCTAGTCACGAACGCGTGTGCAAGGCCATCCGCGATAGCCGTAGTTCTTTACGGGATATTGCCGAGCTGATGCAACACAGCCCGGCGCTGGTGCTCAGCGTGATGCGCGAGGCCAACGGCCAGGCCCATGGCAGCCTGTCAGGGCCGGCGGAAAACCTCGAAGTGGCGCTCAACCGCCTTGGCCTCAAACGCGCCGAGGAGTTGCTGGCGCGCCTGCCCTCGGTGCCGGAAAAAGACATTCCGGTGGCCCTGCGCCAACTGCTGCTGGTGAGCCAGCACGCTTCCCAGCAAGCCAACGGTTTGTTCGCCAGCCGCCTCGCGCGGTTGTGGCAAGACATTCATTGGGGCAGCCTGCTGTTTCTGTCGCCGCTGTGGCCGATGGCCGTCGCCTACCCCAAGCTTCTGGAAGAATGGGAACTGCGGGTGATCCACAAAGGCCAGTCGGCACACAAGGTCGAACAGGCATTGTTCGGCGTGCGCCTGCTGGACTTGTGCCGCGGCTTGACCGAAGCCTGGCACCTGCCGATCTGGGTCTCCCAAGGCTACAACCTGCTGCTGACCGAACAGCGCTTGCTGGTCAAGGCGCTGCACATCGCCCGTGAAGACGACGCGTTGCGCCAACAGCAATTGCTCGACGCCGAACCCAACCTGCGCCGCTGGCTGAACCAGCCGGCCAACACTGTGCTGCTGGCCAACGGCCTGGCGATGTCGGCGCAGGAATCCTGGACCTGCCCGCACACCGAGCGCTGGCAGTACCTCACCGCGCTGTACCTGCAAGAGCCGCTGAGTGACGTGCAGCAGCAGGTTCACCAGCAAGCGGTGACCAGCGCACGCACGACCTTGATGCCTGACCTCTGGCACCCGGCGTTGTCGCTGATCTGGCCGTGGCATGTGCAGAAAATCCATCGCGGCCTGTTGCCGGCGCCGCCGCCCACTGCCGAGGCACTCGCCGTGTGGCGCAAGCGTTGCACCGAGCTGCTGGTCGAACCGAGCCGTTTTGCCAATGCCATGCACCTGACCACCTGTGCCCGAGAAGCTTTGGTCGCCAGTGGCATGCAGCGCGTCTTGTTGTTCATGGCGGACCGCGCCTTGAGCACCTTGCGCGTGCACCAGGCCGACGGCTTGCCCAAGGACGCGGCGAACCTGAGCCTGGATGTGGTCAACAGCACGCTGCTGCAGCGCCTGCTGGAAAAGTCTGCCCAGGTACGCCTCACGCCAGACAATCACGCACAGTTCTCAGCCTTGCTGCCGCCGATCCTGCGCCGCCTGTTCAATGGCGAACACCTGTTGCTGCGTTCCTTGAGCTGCAACGGCAAGGTCGTGATGCTGATGGTCGCCGATCAGGGCGGCGGCCCCTTCTCGGAAACCACTGTGCAGGCCTTCGGCAAAACCGCTCAATGCATCGAGAAAGCGCTGCACAGCTTTACCAACCGCAGCGCTTGATGCTTGCGCTACAATCGCCCTCTTTTATCGCCAACAATTGTGCCCAGGAGACCTCACATGCCTGACTTCTCTGGCTTGCCGCTGGTGATCGAGTCCAGCGACCTGCTCGGTCAACTGGATGCCGAACACCTGATTCTGGTGGACCTCACCAGTGCCGCCCGCTACGCCGAAGGGCATATCCCCGGCGCGCATTTCGTTGACCCCAAGCGCACCCAACTGGGCCAGGCGCCCGCACCCGGTTTGCTGCCGCCCAAGGCCGACCTCGAAAAACTGTTCGGCGAACTGGGCCACACCCCGGATGCCACCTACGTGGTCTACGACGACGAAGGCGGCGGCTGGGCCGGGCGCTTCATCTGGATGCTCGACGTGATCGGCCACCAGAAATACCACTACCTGGACGGCGGCCTGCTGGCCTGGCTGGAAGAGAAATACCCAGTCTCCACCGAAGTGCCCGCGCCCGTCGGCGGCCCTGTCAGCCTCACGCTGCATGACGGCCCCACGGCCACTCGCGAATACCTGCAAAGCCGACTCGGCGCAGCCGACCTGGGTATCTGGGACGCCCGCGGCCCCCTGGAATACTCCGGCGAGAAAGTGCTCGCCGCCAAGGGCGGACACATCCCCGGCGCGGTGAACTTCGAATGGACCGCCGGCATGGATAAGGCGCGCAACCTGCGCATCCGTCGCGACATGCCGCAGATCCTCGAGGACCTCGGGTTGACCAAAGACAAAGAAATCATCACCCACTGCCAGACTCACCACCGCTCTGGCTTCACCTACCTGGTGGCCAAGGCGCTCGGTTATCCGCGAGTCAAAGGTTATGCCGGTTCCTGGGGCGAATGGGGCAACCACCCCGACACCCCCGTTGAGATTTAAGGTTTAAGGACAGTTAATGAAAAAGCAGTTGTTTATCCTCAGCCAGTACTTGCTGCCACACCACTTGCTCTCGCGACTGGCCGGCTGCATCGCCGAATGCCGCGTGCGCTGGTTCAAGAACGCCTTCACCGCCTGGTTCGCCAAGCGCTACCAGGTGGACATGTCCCAAGCCCTGGTTGAAGACTTGACCGCCTACGAGCATTTCAACGCCTTCTTCACCCGCGCCTTGAAAGACGGCGCGCGCCCGCTGGATCAAACCCCAGGCGCGGTACTCAGCCCGGCCGACGGCGCCGTCAGCCAGCTTGGCCCAATCGAACACGGCCGCGTGTTCCAGGCCAAGGGCCACAGCTTCAGCGTGCTGGAATTGCTGGGCGGCGATGCAGCATTGGCTGCACCGTTTATGGGCGGTGATTTCGCCACTATTTATCTGTCGCCAAAGGACTACCACCGCGTGCATATGCCGCTGGCCGGCACGCTTCGCGAGATGGTCTACGTGCCGGGGCGGATTTTCTCGGTCAACCAGACCACTGCCGAAAACGTGCCTGAGCTGTTTGCCCGTAACGAACGTGTTGTCTGCCTGTTCGACACCGAACGCGGCCCGATGGCTGTAGTGTTGGTAGGTGCGATGATCGTCGCGTCGATTGAAACCGTATGGGCCGGGCTGGTGACGCCGCCAAAACGCGAGCTGAAAACCTTCCGCTACGACGAGGCTGCACGCGCACCGATTCACTTGGAGAAAGGCGCGGAGCTGGGCCGCTTCAAGCTGGGTTCGACTGCAATTGTGCTGTTCGGGCCGGATCAGGTTAAGTGGGCTGAAGAACTGGTGGCGGATACGCCGGTGCAGATGGGCCAAGGCATCGCCGCTCCTAAAGCCTGACACCGAACCCAATGTGAGAGGGGGCAAGCCCCCTCCCACATTTTTAACTAGGTTTTGCCAGTTACAACTGACCGTCGCGGTCGCGCAAGCCCAGCAGGTACAACACGCCATCCAGGCCCAACGTCGAGATCGCCTGCTTGGCCGATTGCTTGACCAGCGGCTTGGCGCGGAACGCCACACCCAAGCCGGCAATCGCCAGCATCGGCAAGTCATTGGCGCCGTCACCGACCGCAATGGTCTGTTCCAGACGCAAACCTTCCTTATGGGCCAATTCCCTCAGCAGATCCGCCTTGCGCTGCGCGTCGACAATCGGCTCCACCGCCACGCCTGTCACCTTGCCATCCACCACTTCCAGCTCGTTGGCGAACACATAGTCGATGCCCAGCTTGGCCTGCAGTTGCTTGGCGAAGTAGGTAAAGCCGCCCGATAGAATCGCGGTTTTGTAGCCCAGGCGCTTGAGTTCGGCGAACAAGGTTTCGGCGCCTTCGGTCAGGCGCAGCGAGGCGCCGATCGAGTCCAGCACACCCACATCCAGGCCTTTGAGCAGCGCCAGGCGCTCTTTGAAGCTGGCACGGAAATCCAGCTCACCGGCCATGGCGCGCTCGGTGATTTCAGACACTTGCTCGCCCACACCGGCAGCCTTGGCCAACTCGTCGATGACTTCGGCTTCAATCAGCGTGGAGTCCATGTCGAACACCGCCAGGCGGCGGTTACGGCGGAACAGCGAGTCTTCCTGGAAGGCGATGTCGACATTCAGCTCCTGAGCCACGCTCAAAAATTCGGCGCGCAGCGCCTGCGGATCCGCCGGTTCGCCGCGCACGGAAAACTCGATGCAGCCCTTGCCCTTGTCGGCTGGCGTATCGAGCGGCATGCGACCCGACAGACGGTCGATATGATCAATATTCAACCCGTACTGGGCGGTAATCGAGCTGACGCGCTGCAACTGCTCGGCGGTGACCTTGCGAGTCAGCAGCGTCACGATGTGGCGTTTTTTGCCCTGGCCGTCGACCCAGTGCTGGTAGTCGGCTTCGGAGACCGGGGTGAAACGCACCTGCTGATCGAGCTTGTACGCCGTAAACAGGATGTCCTTGAGCACCGACGAAGCCTGTTCGGTACTCGGGATTTCCACGAGGATGCCGAACGACAGGGTGTCGTGGATCACCGCCTGGCCGATGTCGAGAATGTTCACACCACCCTGGGCCAGCACACCGGTAATGGCTGCGGTGAGACCCGGTCGGTCAACACCTGTGATGTTTATCAGGACAATTTCGCGCAAAGCGCACCCCCAGGCTGGAAAAAAACCGCATTCTACCCACTTTCAGTGACCATCGGGCACAGCCAGCGCTTTGCCGGTCCCAGGCCTGTCGCTATACTGCGCGTCAACTTCACGGACTAAAGAGCCGAGCTCAAGTGAACCGGCCTACGCCAGTAAAAACCGATAACTTCTTCCTGCTGATCTTCCGGGCACTGCGCCACCGCCGTGTACCGATCGCATTACGCATCGCCAGCCATAACGTGATCCTGGTCGCTCTGGCCCTGGTGATCTATGCCTGCGTGATGGGCTTGCAGTTCAAGCAGGCCATGCACGAGCAAGCCGACGCCCTGGGCGAGAGCCTGACCACTCAGACCGCCACGTCGGCGACTGAGCTGCTGGTGTCCAACGACATTCTCAGCCTCAACGTGCTGCTCAACAACCTGACCAAGAACCCGTTGGTGGCCCACGCCGCGATCTACAGCGTGGACAACCGGATCATGGCCGAAGCCGGGCAACGCCCGAAAAACGGCCTGCTGGGTGAAGCCGAAGGTTTGTATTCGAGCAACATCACGTTTCAGGATGTGAAGGCCGGCCAACTGCGCATCAGCCTGGACATGCAGCAATTCCAGCAGCCGATGACCATCAGCCTGCAAAGCATGGGCATTCTCAGTGCGATCCTGCTGGCATTGGCCCTGGCCTTGAGCTTGCGCCTGGGCCGGCATATCTCCACGCCGCTGATGCAACTGCGCATCTGGCTGCGCGATATTGACGAACACACCCCGGCCACTGATCGCCAGGATGAGATCGGCGACCTCGCCCGCCAGCTTCACGCCAGCTTCGCTCCAGAACCGGTAGTGCCCGAGGTCGAACCCGAGCCCGAGTACGACGATACCGAGTACGACGACGAACCCGAGTTTGAAGTGCGCGACCTGCGTGATCCGGGCTTTGACGAAAGTGCCCCGGTGGCAGGCCTCAAGCCCGCGCCCCGTCAGGTCATCAAGGCTGAGGAAGATGAACTGGATGATGAAGACCCGTTCTCCGACCTGCGCGATACCTCGGCCGCCACCCCGGCGGTTGCGCCTAAGCCTGAACCGGTGAAGAACGCCGAGCCACAGCACAGCGCCGTATTGGCCGTGCAACTGGGCGCCCAGGACCAACTGCGCCGCCTGCCACGCGCCCGCCTGACGGAATTGCTGGAACGCTACCGCGACTGCCTGGACCAGGCCGCCTCGCTGTATCAGAGCGAGCTGCACACCCTGAACGACGGCAGCACGCTGATGCTGTTCCACAGCGAAGACAGCGGCGAAGATTACCTGACCAACGCTATTTGCTGCGGCGAGTTGTTGCGCGCCCTGGGCCATGCCCTGCAGATCGAGGTGGCCGACAGCGGCATCACCTTGCAACTGCAGCTTGGTTTGACCGTGGGCGATGATCTGTTTGGCATGAGCCAGATCGACCTGCTGCTGACTGAAATCGCCCAGGATGCGCTTGCCTTGTCGCAACACAGCCGCAACCTGCTGCTGGTGGAGCGCAAGATCAGCGAAGACACGCTGATTCGCCAACGCGCGCGTATCCGCCCGATTGCCAGCCCTGAAGGCGCCAGCTGTGTGGAGCGCTTGATGGAGCCGTATCCGTCGATGCTGGAGCGGCAGTTGGCGCG
Organism: Pseudomonas sp. 14P_5.3_Bac1; assembly: GCF_025466135.1. Taxonomy (NCBI): domain Bacteria; kingdom Pseudomonadati; phylum Pseudomonadota; class Gammaproteobacteria; order Pseudomonadales; family Pseudomonadaceae; genus Pseudomonas; species Pseudomonas sp. 14P_5.3_Bac1. The sequence goes on from NZ_JANLOF010000080.1 coordinate 8,380, forward strand.
GATGCATGAGACCCGTACCAAGTCCTGAGGAACACCGCCAAGCCCACTGAGAGCAGTGGGCTTGTGTGGGTGCGGGTTTGCTCGCGAAGGCGGTGTGTCAGTCGCCAGACTTATCGACTGATCCAACGCATTCGCGGGCAAGCCAGCTCCCACAGTTGATCTTCAGCATGGCTCGAATCGCAGACAAACAAAAAGGCCCGCTGAATAAGCGGGCCTTTTGTTTGTTTGCGATTCAGATCAGAACCTGAACACTTCCATGTCCGTACGAATCGGCGTAGCCATCGGCATCTTCGGCTTTTCCGGCGCTGCGGGCTTGGCCTGAGCCGGGGCTTGCTTGCGCGGTGCCTCGGCAATCGGCGGCTGGTTGGCCAATGGCTTGAGCGCCACCGACAACTGCTGCGCCAGATGCTGCAACAACACGCCCTGGGCCTGGACCTGGGACGCGGTGGTGCCGCTGTGTTCTTCCTGCAAATGCACGATGCGGTTGTCACGCACCTGGCCACGGCGGTCGATCAGACGCCACTGCGCGTCGAGGATGGCCGGCTGCGAGGCGCCCGAGTCAAGCCGCGTAATGGTCAGCAACACCTGCACATCCGGAGTAAAGCCGGTTGGCGCAGGCGCGAGCACCACACGCTGACTGTCCAGATGACCGGCCACCTGGCGCAACATCAGCTGGTTGATGTCGGACGACAAGCTGCCCGCCCAACGGCCATCAGTGGAACCTTGCAGGCTGCCATCGTTCTGACGTTGCAGCAGGGTTTCGCGTTGCAGGTAATCGGCAACGACTACCGGGCCAAGCAATACAGCCATGCCAGCGGTTTGCGCCGGCTGAGCTGGACTTCCGCTGTCCAGCTGGTACAGCGACACCGGTTGGTGCGTGCTGCAACCCGCCAGCCCCAAAAGGCCAGCGAGCATCAAAAATAAAGGAAGGCGTGGAGCAGTCATCATCCCATCCAGGTGGCTGCCACAAGGCGAACCACAATGTAATACTAAAAATAACCTAAATACGCTCGGCCACGCCGGCGCTGGAAAGGCCATATCATCCGTGAATATGCTCCATGACTCCAGCGCGAAAGCGCCGATCTACGCGTTAAATCGTAGATCGAGGGCTCTAATACGCCTTAAACCGGCGTTTCGACCAACAAAGCATCCACTCGCTGGAAGCCCCGCGGCAGTTTGTTACCGCGCCGACCACGCTCACCCTTGTAATGTTCCAGGTCGTCAGCACGCAGCGACAGCGTGCGTTTGCCAGCCTGAAGGACCAGGGTAGAGCCTTCCGGGATCACGGCAATGTCGGTCACGTACTCTTCGCGACTGGCCACCCGCTCCCCGGGAATCCCAATAATCTTGTTGCCCTTGCCTTTACCCAGCTGCGGCAAGTCACTGATCTTGAACACCAGCAGACGCCCTTCGGTGGTCACCGACGCCAGCCAGTTGCTCTCGCGGTCTTCCACTGTGCGCGGCAGGATCACCTTGGCGTTGTTGGGCAAGCTCAACAACGCCTTGCCCGCCTTGTTCTTGGCCTGCAGGTCTTCGCCCTTGACCACAAAACCGTAACCCGCGTCGGAAGCGATCACATACAGCGAATCATCATCGGGCAGCAGCACGCATTCGAAACTCGCCCCCGGTGGCGGTGTGAGTCGCCCGGTCAGAGGCTCGCCCTGGCCACGCGCTGAAGGCAACGTGTGCGCCGGCACCGAGTAACTGCGCCCGGTGGAATCGATGAACACTGCAAATTGGTTGGAACGCCCGGCAGCCGCGGTCTTGAAGCCATCACCGGCCTTGTACGAGAGCCCGGTAGCGTCAATATCATGCCCTTTGGCAGAGCGAACCCAACCCTTTTCCGACAGAACGACGGTAATTTTCTCGTTAGGCAACAGCTCGGTTTCTGTCAGAGCTTTCGCTTCTGCGCGCTCTACGATTGGCGAGCGACGGTCATCACCATAGGTTTCGGCATCTTTGATCAGTTCGCTACGCACCAGCTTCTTGAGCTTGGCTTCGCTGCCCAACAGCGCTTGCAGCTTGGCTTGTTCCTTGAGCAGTGCATCCTGCTCATCGCGCAACTTCATCTCTTCCAGGCGCGCCAACTGACGCAGGCGGGTGTCGAGGATGTAGTCGGCCTGGATCTCGCTCAGCTCGAAACGCGCGATCAGTTCGGCTTTCGGGTGCTCGGCGGTACGAATGATGTGGATCACTTCGTCCAGGTTGAGATAAGCAATCAGCAGGCCGTCCAACAGGTGCAGGCGACGCTCGACCTTGTCGAGGCGAAATTGCAGGCGGCGGCGCACGGTTTGTATGCGGAACTCCAGCCACTCCACCAGCAAGTTGCGCAGGTTTTTCAGCTGCGGCTTGCCGTCCAGGCCGATGATGTTGACGTTGACCCGGTAGCTCGACTCCAGGTCGGTACTGGCAAACAGGTGCTGCATCAGCACTTCGTGGTCGACCCGGCTGTTGGTCGGGATGATCACGATGCGGCATGGGTTCTCGTGGTCGGACTCGTCACGCAGGTCAGCGACTTGCGGCAGTTTCGACGGTTTGGCCTGCATCAGCGCGGCGATCTGTTCCAGCACCTTGGCGCCAGACACCTGGTGCGGCAGCGCGGTGACAATAATGTCGCCGTCTTCGATGTGGTACACGGCGCGCATGCGCACCGAACCCTTGCCGGTTTCGTACATCTTCAGCAAGTCGGCGCGCGGTGTGATGATTTCCGCTTCGGTCGGGTAGTCCGGGCCCTGGATATGCTCGCAGAGCTGCTCGACCGTGGCCTTGGGTTCATCCAGCAAGCGTACGCAGGCGGTGGCGACTTCACGCAGGTTGTGCGGCGGCACGTCGGTGGCCATGCCGACCGCGATGCCGGTGGTGCCATTGAGCAGGATATTCGGCAAACGTGCCGGCAACACCAAGGGTTCGTCCAGGGTGCCGTCGAAGTTCGGACCCCAGTTCGCGGTGCCCTGGCCCAACTCGCTGAGCAGCACTTCGGAGTAACGCGACAGGCGCGCTTCGGTGTATCGCATGGCCGCGAAGGACTTGGGATCATCCGGCGCACCCCAGTTACCCTGACCGTCCACCAGCGTGTAGCGGTAGCTGAACGGCTGGGCCATCAGCACCATGGCTTCGTAGCACGCCGAGTCGCCGTGCGGGTGGAACTTGCCGAGCACGTCGCCGACGGTACGCGCCGACTTCTTGTGCTTGGAATCAGCGTCCAGCCCCAACTCACTCATGGCGTAGATGATGCGCCGTTGTACCGGCTTCAGGCCGTCGCCGATATGCGGCAAGGCACGGTCCATGATCACGTACATGGAGTAGTTGAGGTAGGCATTTTCGGTGAAGTCAGCCAGCGACCGGCGTTCTACGCCGTCTAAGCTGTCTGCGAGGATGTCACTCATGCGGGCCTCATCATTGTGTGGTCTGGCGCAGCAGCAATGTGCCGCTGCGCTGGGTAAATTCAAGTTGTTTCAATGCACTCATGCCCAGCAGCACCTGTTCCCCGTCCAAGCCCGGCGCCACGATCGCGCGGACGTCCTGCAGGACGATATCGCCCAGTTTCAGGCGGTCGAGGTGGGTGCGGTAGCCCTGAACACGGCCGTTGGCGGTGCTCAAGGTCACCGGCAGGCCACGTTTAAGCCCGAGGCGGTCGGCCAATTCGGCCGGCACCGCCACATCGGTCGCGCCGGTATCGAGCATAAACTCCACCGGCTGACCATTGATCTGGCCGCTGGCAACAAAATGCCCTTGGCCGTTGCCCAGCAATTTCACTTCGATGTAACCCTCGTGTTGCTGAGAGGTCACCACCGCATTGGGATTTTCCTGACGTGCTTCCCACTGCCCAAAAAACCGCGTAGCCAAAAACAGCCCGGCGCCCCACGCCACAAACATCAGCACACGTCCGGCGCGCTTGCCGGGCGGCTGCCCGCTCATGGCTGGGCGCTCCAGCCGCCGGCAGGCGCGGCGAAACGATAGACCACAGGGCGTTTTTCACCATCGGCACGCGGGCCAAAATTGTTGTCGATCCCCAGCCAAGCGCCCTCTGCATCCACCACCAGGGCTTCGGCCAGGCCGTAGGGCTGGGCATAGCGCCGTTTCGGCATCAGGGTTTCGTCGGCAAACGACCAGCACAGCTCGACTTTGGCGGTGACCGCATCGCGCCGGCAAATCTGAAACGCATTGCGCTCCAGGGTAAACAGCTTGCCGTCAAACAGCGCCAGGTCGGCAAAGTCCTTGGACACAGCCTTGGCGTTGGTGAATTGCGCCGGCTGCACTTCCTGGCCAGCCTCGCTCAACAACACACAGGGACCGTCACAATCCCATACGCTCTGCCCGCGCTTGATCGAGATTAAGCCACGCCGCTCACGCTCGGCCGCCAGCCAAATCTGATTACCGGCAGGATTCACCGCCAGGCCTTCGAACAAAGCATTGAAGTGCAGCAACATGCCACTGGCGCGGGCTTCACGCACCATGCCGGGGGCGATTTTCAACCACTCGGGGGCGCCCGCCATCGGCACTTGCAGCACCGCCGCATGGGCTTCGCTGACAATGTAGCGGTTGCCGGCGGCATCGCAGGTAATGCCTTCAAAATCGAGGTCGCCACCGCGGATGAACGACGCAGCCTTGGTGCGCGAGCGCAAACCCCAGGGCAAACCGGACTCGGGCACCGGCGGCACGTCAATCTTTACGGTTTCGGCCTGCCAGGTCGGTGCACTGATGTCGAGTCGGTAAATCTGGTCGTCATCGCGATCGGACACCGTCCACAGCGCCTGGCCACATACCGCCAGGCCCGAGAGGTTACCGCCGCGCATGCCGTCCACCGGATGCTCGGATATCAGCTTTAGCTCAGCCACGGGCTCGGCGGCCACTTGGGCCGCCGCCAACCCGCTCAACATCAGGATCGCCAGGGCGAAACCTGTGCGCATCAGCCCAGCACCTCGGCCAGGTTGCCTTTGGACTCCAGCCAGGCCTTGCGATCCGGCGCACGTTTTTTCGCCAGCAGCATGTCCATCATTTCCGACGTGCCGGCGAAGTCTTCCAGGGTCAACTGCACCAGGCGCCGCGTGTTCGGGTCCATGGTGGTTTCGCGCAGCTGCGGCGGGTTCATCTCACCCAGGCCTTTGAATCGCGTGACCTGTGGCTTGCCGCGTTTCTTCTCGGCGACCAGGCGGTCGAGGATGCCATCGCGCTCGGCTTCGTCCAGCGCGTAGAAAATCTCTTTGCCCAAATCGATACGGTACAGCGGCGGCATGGCGACGTAGACGTGACCGGCATCCACCAATGGGCGGAAGTGCTGGACGAACAGCGCGCACAGCAACGTGGCGATGTGCAAACCGTCGGAGTCGGCGTCGGCGAGGATGCAGATCTTGCCGTAGCGCAGCTGGCTCATGTCCGCCGCGCCTGGGTCGACGCCGATGGCCACGGCGATGTTGTGCACCTCTTGGCTGGCGAGGACTTCGCTGCCATCGACTTCCCAGGTGTTGAGGATCTTGCCGCGCAACGGCAGGATCGCTTGGAATTCCTTGTCCCGCGCTTGCTTGGCAGAACCGCCGGCGGAGTCACCTTCGACCAGAAACAGCTCGGAACGCATCGGGTCCTGCCCGGCGCAATCGGCCAGCTTGCCCGGCAACGCCGGGCCTTGGGTGATGCGCTTGCGCTCGACCTTTTTGCTGGCCTTCAAACGGCGGCCGGCGTTATTGATCGCCAACTCCGCCAGGGCCAGGCCCAGCTCCGGGTGCTCGTTGAGCCACAGGCTGAACGCATCTTTGACCACGCCGGAGACAAACGCCGCCGCTTCACGCGACGACAGGCGTTCTTTGGTCTGACCGGAGAATTGCGGCTCCTGCATTTTCATCGACAGCACGAACGCGATGCGCTCCCACACGTCTTCCGGCGCCAGCTTCACGCCGCGTGGCAACAGGCTGCGGTATTCGCAGAATTCGCGCATGGCGTCCAACAAACCCTGGCGCAAACCGTTGACGTGAGTGCCGCCCTGGGCGGTAGGGATCAGGTTGACGTAGCTTTCCTGCACGCTGTCGCCGCCTTCAGGCAACCACAGCAGCGCCCAGTCGACGGCTTCTTTATGACCGGCCAGGCTGCCGCAGAACGGCTCGTTGGGCAGGCGTTCGAAGTCGCTGACAGAGTCTTCGAGGTAGGAACGCAGGCCGTCTTCGTAATGCCACTCGACCTTCTCGCCGGTGCCTTTGTCTTCAAAGCTGACCAACAGGCCCGGGCACAGAACGGCCTTGGCCTTGAGCACATGCTTGAGGCGGCTGATGGAGAATTTGGGTGAATCGAAGTATTTCGGGTCCGGCGCGAAGTACACGCTGGTGCCGGTGTTGCGCTTGCCAACGCTGCCGATCACTTCCAGGTCGGTGGCTTTGTAGCCATCGGCGAAGGTCATCTGGTACTCGTTACCGTCGCGCTTGACCTTGACCCTGACCTGCGTGGACAGGGCGTTGACCACGGAAATACCCACACCGTGCAAGCCACCGGAAAACTGGTAGTTCTTGTTGGAGAACTTGCCGCCGGCGTGCAGCTTGGTGAGGATCAGCTCGACGCCCGACACACCCTCTTCGGGGTGGATGTCCACCGGCATGCCGCGACCATCGTCGGACACTTCCAGGGAATGGTCGGCGTGCAAGATGACTTGTACCGACTTGGCATGCCCGGCCAAGGCTTCGTCGACGCTGTTGTCGATGACTTCCTGGGCAAGGTGGTTCGGCCGGCTGGTGTCGGTGTACATGCCTGGGCGTTTACGCACCGGGTCGAGGCCCGAGAGGACTTCGATGGCGTCGGCGTTATAAGAGCTAGCGCTGGGAGTGGCCATGGGGTCTCGTCGTGAGTCGTTCGATTAAAAAGTAACCTGCGGCTTTACAGGGCTGCAAAGTCGAAGGATTGATACTGATCTGCACCAATGCCGGCAAAGCTCAACATCGCCGGCAGTTGCCGGGCGAACCCTTGGTAGCCATGGTCGCCGCCGGCCTGGATGCGCAAGGCACAGGCCCGGTAATACTGTTGGGCGAGGCGATAATCCAGGGTTTCATCCCCGGTCTGCAACCACACCTGATAACGCGCGGCGTCCTGCGGGGCTGGCACTTCCAGTTCGGCCAGGGCCGCGACGTGGTCGTGGGTCAGCTCCCAGGTTTCATCGGTATAGAGGTTCTTCTGGGTCCCCAGGTAACCGTCAAACATCCGATGCGGGCTGACCGCCGGGTTGACCAGCAGCGCCTTGAGGCCATGGCGTTCGGCAAGATGGGTTGCATAGTAGCCGCCGAGTGAGCTGCCTACCAGCAGCGGCCGCCCCAGCTGCGCAATCGCTTCTTCCAATTGAGCAATTGCCTTGCGCGGATGGTGATGCAGGGCCGGCACGCGCAATTGGTCGGCCAGGCCGAGGCTGTCCATCACGGCGATCAACTGACTGGCCTTGTTGGAGGCTGGCGCACTGTTGAAACCGTGGATATACAAGATCGAAGCAGACATGCCGGGCTCTCCGTGCGTCAGCCAAAGAGGCGCAGTTTACAGGGATCGGGGTGGTGTGTGAGGCCCTCTATCTAAAGGACTCAGAAGATCCACTGTGGGAGCTGGCTTGCCTGCGATGGCGGTGTATCAGTCACACATTTATTAACCGGTATAGCGCAATCGCAGGCAAGCCAGCTCCCACATTTTGATCAGTGTTCGCAGCCGTTAATAGCCGTTGCTGCCGTAATCGATGGTAAACGCGAAGCCTTCGACCCGCTCTACGCCGGTCTCCAACCGCCCGTCGGCGTGCAGGCGCAGCCAGCGGTAACCCGGCGCTTGCTCGCTGACCTTGAAGTCTTCGCTGCCCGGCGCGAACTGAATGCAGGTGGACGGCGACGCCAGCAAGCGCACGCCGTTGCGATCGCGGTCGATCTCCTGATGCACATGACCCCAGAGCAGCGCCTTGACCTGCGGAAAGCGCTCGAGCACCGCAAACAAAGCCTCCGGGTTGCGCAGGCCGATGGGCTCCATCCACGCACAGCCGATGGGCACCGGATGATGGTGAAAGCACACCAGATGATGACGGGCAGGCGCCTCGCTCAAGGCCTGGGCAAGCAATTGCAGTTGCTGATCCTGCAAGTAACCGGGCACCGAGCCCGGAACAGCCGAATCCAGCAAGGTGACGCGCCAGTTGCCGATGTCGACGACCGGTTCCAGCAAATCACTGTGTTCGGCGGCGAGGGCCATGATCTGCGGCTCGTCGTGATTGCCGGGAATCCAGCGCGCCGGCGCGTCGATCTGTCGGGTCAGGTCGCGAAACTGTTGATAAGACTCGATCGTGCCGTCCTGGGACAGGTCGCCGGTGGCCAGCAGCAAATCGATCTGCGGCTGTTGCGAGCGCACCAACCCGATCACTCGCTGCAGGCTTTCGCGGGTGTTCATGCCCAGCAGCGTGCCATCGGCCTCGGCATACAGGTGGCTGTCGGACAGCTGCACCAGCAGCGCTGGCGCATCAGGGTTCACGGTGGATACGCTCGGCAAGGCGCTCTCCCAAGGCAATCACAGAAAAGGACAGGTGGGCGATTATGCTAGGGCAGGACGCAAAGAGGAAAGACGCAGTTCACATCTACCGCACGACTTCAAACTCATGGCCCAGGGCCAGGCAGTGGCTCAGCCATTCACCGAGGAACACATTGAGCTGTGCTTTCTCATCGGGTTGGTGCATGAACACGTTCGGGTAAGGATAGATGCTGCGAAAGCGCCGCGCATGTTCGGCGCTGATCACTTCGGCCATGCGCGCATCGTGGTAGACCTGCACCTCCAACTGCGGCACCGGCAGCCACGGCAGGCTGTGCTCCTGACGCACGCGCAGGGTGGTGGTGTACGGGCAGTTGACGATGACTTCAAGGGTCAGCACGCCAAGCATCTGGTCGCCGTGGGTCACGGCAATGCGCCGCGCCTCCGGGGTGTGGCGCATGTCGGGCAGCAAGCGCATCAGCCGCGCATAGTTGGCCTCGCAGGCGGCTTGCAACCCGATCAGGTCAACGCGATATCGTTCCCGTGCCTTTACTGCCATAACCCCCTCACTTCCGCGCGATTAAGCGCAAGCCATTGCAGGGCGATAATGCTGGCTGCGTTGGAAATTTTGCCATCACGCACCGCTTGCAGGGCATCTTCGAAAGCCCAGGTGGTGACGCGGATATCTTCTGCCTCTTCTTCCAGTCCATGGACGCCACCGGCCCCGGTGCTGTCGCAACGGCCCAGGTACAAGTGGACAAATTCGGTACTGCCACCGGGCGATGGGAAATATTTAGTAATCGGCCACAGCGCGGAGAATGTCAGCCCAGCTTCCTCCTCGGCTTCGCGGTGTGCAACCTCCTCAGGTTCTTCATCCTTGTCGATCAGGCCGGCAACCATTTCTATCAGCCACGGGTTGTCGGTACGGCCCATGGCGCCCACGCGGAATTGCTCGATCAGCACCACTTCATCGCGCTGCGGGTCGTAAGGCAACACGCACACCGCGTCATGCCGAACAAAGACTTCACGGTTGATCACCCGGCTCATGCCGCCGTCGAATTTCTCGTGGCGCAGTTGCACGCGATCAAGCTTGTAGAAGCCCTTGTAGGCATTGTCGCGCTGAACAATCTCGATTTTGTTCGGCGTCGACTTGGCAATGTCCGTCATATTCTTCCTCGTTTACGCGGGTGCAATTCGCGCCATCCTAACGCGCCCTTGCCACTTGATGCAGCCCCTTTCCAGTTGCCGGGATAGACGGCGGAGGTCAAACTCACTCTAATCAGCTTAGTGGCGAACTGACGGCTCTGTTCGCAGTCGAAGCGCTACTCTTTTTCGCTTTCCATCGATTTCCGAAGGACGCACATGTCGCTTTTAAAAATCGCCTCCGTGGCTTGTATTGCCTTGACCCTGGGTGCCTGCCAGAGCCTGTTCCAGCCCAGCTACCTGAAGCCGCTGGACACCAAATCGGACGCCTCCGAACAGATCAAACCCGGCTGCGGCAGCCCTGACTGCCCGCTGGTGAACATTGATACCGTGCACTTCCCCAGCGAGCCGCAGCTCGACACGATTGTGGAGCAACGCCTGCTGCAAATGACCCGCACCACGCCCGGCGCCAGCGTGCCGCCGACGCTGAATGCCTACCGGGACAAGTTCCTGCGCGAATCGCCGGACCGCAACAGCATGTACTTGCAGGCCAAGGTACGTGACCAGCATGACGGACTGGTGATCATTGAAGTGTCCAGCTACCTGGACACCGGAGCCGCCCACGGTGAGCCCGGCCGCGGTTTCATCAACTATTCACGCCTGCAGCACAAAGAGCTGAGCCTGACTGACATGCTGCTGCCGGGCCAGGAGCAGGCGTTCTGGAACACTGCGAAAGTCGCCCACAACAGCTGGCTGATCAACTCGCAGATGGACCGCGACCCGGAGTTCGTGAAGAACTGGCCGTTCCAGAAAACCCCGAACGTGGCCTTGACCAGCGACGGCGTGGTGCTCAAGTACAACGTGGCCACCATCGGCCCTTACGCATTGGGGCTGATCGAAATGACCATCCCCTATGCGCGTCTGACGGGCGTGCTCAAGCCTGAACTGATGCCCGCGCGCCACTGAAGACCCGGCCCAATATCAACTGCAACAGCCCTGCCAGCACCAGTGCCGGCAGGGTCGCGCCGATATCCGGATACAGGTTGGCCAGCACGTGATACGTGGCAATACCACCCAGCCAGGCCACCAGCGCAGTCCAGTGCAGGTTGCCAACTGAACCCTGGCCACGGCGGCGCAGGATAAAGTGATCCACCAGCACCACGCCGAACAGCGGCGCGAACACCGAGCCGATCAGCAACAGGAAGTTCTGGTACTGCGCCAACGGCGCAAAGCAGGCGATCAGCGTGCAGATAACGCCGATGGCCAACGCCAGGTGTTCGACCTTCCAACGCAGCAAAATCCCGCTGGAGACTGCCGCCGAGTGGATATCGGCAAAGGCATTTTCCGACTCGTCCAACAGGATCAGCAACAGCGGAATGCCCAGGCCCGCACCGGCCAGCGCCAGTAACAGCGCATTCACTTCACCGCTTGGCGCGAACGCCAGGGTGTAAGCCACGCCGAGGCTCATCAGCCAGAAATTGCCGATAAAAAAGCCCAGCGCCGTCCCGCCGAATACATTTTTTGCGCGTTTGCCGAAGCGAGAGTAATCGGCAATCAACGGCAGCCACGACAACGGCATGGCGATGGCGATATCAAAACCCACCGCAAACGGCATCGAGCCGTCACCGGATTTTGCCCACAACGTGGCGAGGTCGGCCTTGGCGAACAGGTTCCAGGTCAGCCACAGGCAGGCGGCCAGCAGCAGCCAGATGCCCCACTTGCGCAGGATCTGGCGCACAAAGGTCAGCGGGCCACTGACGGCCAGTAACGTCGCCAAACCACCGAAAAACAGCGTCCACAGCAAAGGACTCGCCAGCAGGCTACCCTCGCTGAACGCTCGGGTGCCCAGCAAACTGGCGGCGTCGCGCATCACGATGATTTCGAACGAGCCCCAGCCGATCAGCTGCAGCAGGTTCAGCAACGCCGGCAGGCTGGCGCCCTTGGCGCCGAGGCTGAGTTTGAGCGCGGCCATGGCCGACAGGCCCGTGTCGCTGCCGATCACGCCAACGGCGGCCAGCAACAGCACGCCCACCAGCGTGCCGAGAAATATCGCCAGCAGCGAACCGGACAAGCCCAGGCCCGGTGCGAGCAAGGCGCCGGTTTGCAGGACCATCAGGCCGATGCCGAGGGAAAACCACAGGGAGAACAGGTCGCGGGCGCCGAAGACGCGTTTGTCGCTCGGCACCGCTATATCGGGGGAGTAGGTACTCGGTTGAATGCTCAAGGGTGTTATCTCTGAGGGGCATGTGTTGTTTGCTGGATCGCTATCGCGGGCAAGCCCGCTCCCACATCCGACCGCATTCCAAAGGTGGAACTCGATCAATGTGGGAGCGGGCTTGCTCGCGAAGAGGCCCTTACAGGCGCCCGCAATCCCGGATCAGAACTTTTTGCACAGCTGACTGCCTTCCACATTCGACCGCATTCCAAAGGTGGAACTCGATCAATGTGGGAGCGGGCTTGCTCGCGAAGAGGCCCTTTACAGGCGCCCGCAATCCCGGATCAGAACTTTTTGTACAGCTGACTGCCTTCCACATTCGACCGCATTCCAAAGGTGGAACTCGATCAAATGTGGGAGTCGGGCTTGCCCGCGATGGCGGCGGTGCAGGCACCGCCGCCTGTGGATCAGACCTTCTTATAAAGCTGACTGCCTTCCTGTTTGAACCGCTGCGCCTGCTCGGCCAAGCCCTTGACCACGTCCACATCCACCGTTTCAATGCGCTGGTTGGCCGCGTACTCACGCACTTCCTGGGTGATCTTCATCGAGCAGAATTTCGGCCCGCACATCGAGCAGAAGTGCGCGACCTTGGCCGAGTCTTTCGGCAAGGTTTCGTCGTGATACGAGCGCGCGGTGTCCGGGTCCAGGCCGAGGTTGAACTGGTCTTCCCAGCGAAACTCGAACCGCGCCTTGCTCAAGGCGTTATCGCGGATCTGCGCTCCCGGATGTCCCTTGGCCAAATCCGCAGCGTGCGCCGCGATCTTGTAAGTGATGATCCCGGTCTTCACGTCATCCTTGTTCGGCAGGCCCAAGTGTTCTTTGGGCGTGACGTAGCAAAGCATCGCGCAACCGAACCAGCCGATCATCGCCGCGCCGATGCCCGAGGTGATGTGGTCGTAGCCCGGCGCGATGTCGGTGGTCAGCGGGCCGAGGGTGTAGAACGGCGCCTCGTCGCAGCATTCGAGCTGCTTGTCCATGTTCTCTTTGATCAACTGCATCGGCACGTGGCCGGGGCCTTCGATCATGGTTTGCACGTCGTGCTTCCAGGCGATCTTGGTCAGTTCGCCCAATGTTTCCAGCTCACCGAATTGCGCGGCGTCGTTGGCGTCGGCAATCGAGCCCGGACGCAGGCCGTCGCCAAGGGAGAAGCTGACGTCATAGGCCTTCATGATTTCGCAGATTTCGTCGAAATGCGTGTAGGTGAAGTTCTCTTTGTGGTGCGCCAGGCACCACTTGGCCATGATCGAACCACCACGCGAGACGATCCCGGTGACGCGCTTGGCGGTCAGCGGCACGTAGCGCAGCAGCACGCCGGCGTGGATGGTGAAGTAATCGACGCCCTGCTCGGCCTGTTCGATCAGGGTGTCGCGGAACAGCTCCCAGGTCAGGTCTTCAGCGGCGCCGCCGACTTTTTCCAGGGCCTGGTAGATCGGCACGGTACCGATCGGCACCGGCGAGTTGCGGATGATCCATTCGCGGGTTTCGTGAATGTGTTTGCCGGTGGACAAGTCCATGACGGTGTCCGAACCCCAGCGAATGCCCCAGGTCAGTTTCGCCACTTCTTCTTCGATGGACGAACCCAAAGCGCTGTTGCCGATATTGCCGTTGATCTTCACCAGGAAGTTACGGCCGATGATCATCGGTTCCAGTTCGGTGTGGTTGATGTTGGCCGGGATGATCGCGCGGCCACGGGCGATTTCTTCGCGCACAAATTCGGGGGTGATGATTTTCGGCACGCTGGCGCCGAAGCTGTGGCCGGCGTGTTGCTGCTCGAGCAGGCCGCTGGCGCGGGCTTCTTCGAGCTTCATGTTTTCGCGGATGGCGACGTATTCCATCTCGGCGGTGATGATGCCTTTGCGCGCGTAGTGCATCTGCGTGACGTTGGCGCCGGCCTTGGCGCGGCGCGGGTTTTTCACGTGGGCAAAACGCAGCGCGGTGAGTTCGGCGTCGCTCAGGCGCTGTTGACCGAAGTGCGAGCTCAAGCCCGACAGGCGCTCGGTGTCGCCACGCGACTCGATCCACGGCGAGCGCACATCGCCCAGGCCTTTGCGCACATCGATGATCACATTCGGGTCGGTGTACGGGCCGGAGGTGTCGTAGACCACCACGGGCGCGTTGATTTCGCCGCCGAAGTCGGTGGGCGTCACGTCCAGGCTGACTTCGCGCATCGGCACACGAATGTCCGGACGAGTGCCTTGCACGTAGATTTTTTGCGAGCGAGTAAACGGCTGCACGGAGCCGGAGTCGACCTTGGCCGATTCACTCAAGTGCACGGTGTTTTTCAGTTTTGTACTTTTTATTTCTGTGCTCATCACGGGCTCTCCAACTATCCAGGCGGTGGATTTTTGTCGGAGCGAACCTGTGACGGATGGACGCACTGAAACCAGTGCTGTGCAAGGCACGAGGGCTGTTCGATTGTCGAACAACATCCCGGACGAAGCACAAGAGGACTCGCCGGGTGACGAGAAATCTTGTTCCCTACGCAGGCGCTAACCTGATCAGGTTCAACGGGATCCGGTATTTACCGATCTCAGCCTTCAAACAAGGCACCCCGACAAGAACGCGGCCAGTCTAGACCATGGCGTGGGCAAATTGCCAATGGCGGTGCATTCAGCGTGATGAATGGCGTGATTGCGGGATTGTTGCGCCGGGTCAGCAACACTACACTCGGTTGCCGCCACAATGGCTTGACGCCAGAAACGGCCAGCCTTAGCCTTGGGCGCTAAATTATCGCCGTAATATTCACACTAGGGATCGCCTCATGCTGCGCAAACTCTCACTGGCTCTTGCCGTGTCTTGTGCGACCAATGGAATGGTCTGGGCAGCTGAAGCGCCCTTGTCCACCAAAACCGATTTGGTCAGCGTCTACCAGGAAGCGGTGAACAACAACGCCGACCTGGCCGCCGCCCGCGCCCAATACGGCGCGCAGAAAGAAGTGGTGCCCCAGGCCCGTGCCGGCTTGCTGCCGAACCTGTCGGCCGGCGCCGACAGCAATAATGTGCGCACCCAGATCGACCAGCCGGCGGCCACCGCCAACCGTGATGCGCACTCCTGGCGCGCAACCTTGAGTCAGCCACTGTTCCGTGCCGACCGCTGGTTCCAGCTGCAAGCCGCCGAAGCCGTCAACGAGCAGGCCTCGCTGCAGCTCTCGGCCACCGAACAGAACCTGATCCTGCAAAGCGCCGAGAGCTACTTCGCGGTGCTGCGCGCCCAGGACAACCTGGCCTCGACCAAGGCCGAAGAAAACGCCTTCAAGCGCCAGCTCGATCAGTCCAACGAACGCTTTGACGTGGGCCTGTCGGACAAGACCGACGTGCTGCAATCCCAGGCCAGCTACGACACCGCCCGCGCCAACCGCATCGTCGCCCAGCGCCAGGTGGATGACGCCTTCGAAGCGCTGATCACCCTGACCAACCGCGAGTACAACGCCATCCAGGGCATCGTGCACACGCTGCCAGTGCTGCCACCGGCGCCGAATGATGCCAAGGCCTGGGTCGAGACGGCCGGCCGCCAGAACCTCAACCTGCTGGCCAGCAACTACGCGGTCACGGCCGCCGAAGAAACCCTGCGCCAGCGCAAGGCCGGCCACTTGCCGACCCTCGATGCCGTGGCGCAATACGAAAAGGGTGACAACGACGCGCTGGGTTTCAGCAACCCGAATCAACTGCCTATCCCTTACGGCGGTGATGTGTCGCAACGCACCATCGGCCTGCGCCTGAACATCCCGATCTACAGCGGCGGCCTCACCAGCTCGCAAGTGCGCGAATCCTATTCACGCCTCGACCAGAGCGAACAACAACGCGAAGGCCTGCGCCGCCAAGTGGTGGAAAACACCCGCAACCTGCACCGTGCGGTGAACACCGACGTGGAACAGGTGCAAGCACGCCGCCAGTCGATCATCTCCAACCAGAGCGCGGTGGAAGCCACGGAAATCGGGTATCAGGTGGGCACGCGCAACATCGTCGACGTGCTGGACGCACAGCGCCAGCTCTACTCGTCCGTGCGCAACTACAACAACAGCCGCTACGACTACATCCTCGACAACCTGCGCTTGAAGCAGGCGGCGGGCACGCTGAGCCCGGGCGATTTGCAGGACCTGACGCGCTACCTCAAGGCTGACTACAACCCGGACAAGGACTTCCTGCCGCCGGACCTGGCCAAGGCCGCCGCCGAACAGCTCAAGGCCCGCCCCGGCTACTGAAAACACCTCGAAACCAATGTGGGAGCTGGCTCGCCTGCGATACAGACACCCCGGTGTATCAGTTACACCCAGGTGATGCTATCGCAGGCAAGCCAGCTCTCACCTTTGGGTCAGCGTTGAATCAGTCTGTCCAGGCCATCCAGCAGGCGCTTGAGCGCGCCCTGGTTGGCCTGCATCACTGCCAGCCCCGCCTGCGCCATCTTGCGCGCGTCCTGCGGCAGCTCGAACAGCTGCCGCACCGCCTCGGCCAAGCCCTCGGCGTCATCCACCTCTCGCAACGCCCCGGCCTCGCGCATCATCGCGCTGATTTCGAGGAAGTTGAACAGGTGCGGTCCCATGATCACAGGCTTGGCCAGCGCTGCCGGCTCCAGCGGGTTATGCCCGCCCGTGGGCACCAGGCTGCCGCCGACAAACGCGCTGTCGGCCAGGGCGTAGAGAAACAGCAACTCGCCCATGGTGTCGCCGAGCAGCACCGACGTTTGCGCGGTCACAGGCTCGCCACTGGAACGGCGCACCGTGGCAAAGCCTTGTTGCCCGCACAGCTCGAACATCGGGCCGAAGCGCTCCTGATGACGCGGCACCAGAATCAACAATGCATTGGGATAACTTTCGAGCAGCTGGCGATGCGCAGCCAGGACCACGTCGTCTTCGCCTTCGTGCGTGCTGGCGGCGATCCACACCGGGCGCTCGCTGGCGCCCCATTGCTCACGCAAGGCGGCAGCGCGCGCCGGCAGCTCGGGGTCGATGGTCAGGTCGAATTTGATCGAGCCGGTCACCTCGACGGTTTCCGGGCGTGCGCCCAGGCTCAGGAAACGCTGGGCTTCGGTGTGTGTCTGCACGGCGAACAGGCTCATTTCTGCGAGCATCGGCGCGGTGAGCTTGGCAAACCGTGCGTAGCCTTTGGCCGAACGCGCCGACAACCGCGCATTGGCCAGTGCCACTGGAATACCGCGCTGGGCACAGGCGTGAATATGGTTGGGCCACAACTCGGTTTCCATGATCACGGCGAGCTTAGGTTGCACGCGATCTAGAAAACGCTTGGCCGCGCACGGCAAGTCATATGGCAAGTAGCAATGCTGTACGCGCGGCTCATTGGCGAACAACGCCTGAATGCGCTCGGACCCGGTGGGCGTCATGCAGGTGACGGTGATCGGCAGCGTCGGATGCCGCGCCATCAGCCCGCGAATCATCGGCGCGGCGGCGATGCTTTCACCTACCGATACCGCATGCACCCAGATCCCGCCCGGCTGCATCACCGGCAGGCCATAGGAAAACCGCTCGCCGACGCGCTTGGCGTAGGCCGGCGCCTTGCGCGCGCGCAGCCACAGACGTAAAGCCACCAACGGCAGCGCCAGGTAAAACAGACAGCTGTAGAGAGTTCTATTCATGGCGGCGGAGTTTATCGGCTTTTTCAGTCGATCGCCTGCAAGCACTCGGCAAATCGTGCAGCCAGAAAGCGCGCTGCGGGACCGAGGTGCTCGTCACGGCGCCAGACCAGTTCCACCACCAGCGCGGGCGGTGTCCATTCGCTGTCCAGCTCAACCATTTGTTGTTGATAGGTGGGGTACTGCACGATGTGCCGCGGCAGCCAGGCCCAGCCCAAGCCACTCATCAGCCATTCGGCCAGCACGTAGAAACTGTCGGCGCGCCACACCAGCGGGCTGGCGGCTTCACTGCCGGGGTAGACGCTGGTCTGGGTCGACATCAGCAATTGGCGAAACTGCGCCAGATGCTGGCAGGTCACGTACGTTTGCTTGGCCAGCGGATGATTCACACCGCACACAGTGACCATTTCCACACTGCCCACCACCCGCCGCTCAAGCGCCTCAGGGATTTGGTCGTGGTAAAACAACAGGCCCAGGTCGGCCTTGCGCTCCACCAACTTGCGCGCCACATCGCCTTGAGCGGCGCTGGAAAGCTGCACTTCCAACTGCGGGTATTGCCCGGCGAGCGCCTCGAGGCTGTCGAGTACCGGCTGGAACAGCATGGCCTCGTCCTGGGCCAGGCGCAGGCAGGCTTCCTCGCCACGCGTCAGTGACAGCGCGCGGCCATTGAGCCGTTCACACTGGCGCAATACTTCACGGGCTTCCTCCAGCAACACACTGCCGGCTTCGGTCAGCCGGGGCTGGCGGCCGCTGCTACGCTCAAACAGGCTCAGCCCCAGGTCCGCTTCCAGCAGCGCGATACCGTTGCTCACCGCCGATTGCGCCTTGCGCTGGTCGCGGGCCACTGCCGAAAACGAACGCTGTTCGGCAACGCTGACAAACAGGCGCATCTGGTCCAGGTTCCACTGCACGCTCATGGCTTAACCCATCTTGAATTCGGATAGGTAATGACTTTATCCCATCTGCCGAAGCGTTAGAATGCTGACCTTATTCAAGCACGTCACACACCGAGGATTACCCCATGAATGCCGCCTACCTCTACCTGGCCATCGCCATTTGCTCGGAAGTGATCGCGACCGTGTCCATGAAAGCCGTCAAAGGCTGGAGCACACCGCTTCCACTGGCGCTGGTCATCGTCGGCTATGGCATTGCGTTCTGGATGCTGACCCTGGTGGTGCGCACCGTGCCGGTGGGCGTGGCGTATGCGGTGTGGGCCGGCATGGGCATCGTGATGGTCAGTGTCGCCGCGCTGTTCATCTATGGGCAAAAGCTCGACCTGCCGGCGATGCTGGGCATGGGCCTGATTGTGCTGGGCGTGGTGGTGATTCAACTGTTCTCGAAAACCGCCGGGCACTGACCGCCACTCAACAGCCTGTATACTGCGCCTCTTGTCTTGAACACTGAGGTCGCCGATGCCATCCGTTATTTCCACCGACGTTCTGATTGTCGGCGCCGGGGTTGCCGGCCTCTGGCTTAACGCGCGCCTGCGCCGCCAGGGGTTTTCCACGGTGTTGGTGGAAAGCGCCACGCTGGGCGGCGGGCAAAGCGTGAAGTCCCAGGGGATCATCCACGGCGGCGCGAAATACGCCCTGCACGGCGCGCTCACCGGCGCGTCCGAAGCGATTGCCGACATGCCGCGCCGCTGGCGCGAGGCGTTGGCGGGTGATGGCGAACTCGATCTGTCCGGCGTGCGCCTGCTGTCCGAGGCCCATTACCTGTGGTCGCCCGGCACACTCGCCGGCAACCTCACCAGCTTCTTCGCCAGCAAGGCCGTGCGTGGCCGGGTCGACCAGGTCAAGGGCGACGAATTGCCGCCGGCCCTGCAGGACCGTCGCTTCAAGGGCAAGGTCTACCGCCTGGCCGAACTGGTGGTCGACGTGCCAAGCCTGATCGAGCGTCTGGCCCAACTGGCGGGTGACGGTTTGCTCGCCGGCCAGCACATCGAACCGCTGCGCGATGGCGACACCCTGGTGGGTTTGAAGGTTGACGGCCGCGAGATTCGCGCCCAGCGCATCGTGCTGAGTGCCGGTGGCGGCACGGCAGATCTGCTCAGTGCCCTGGGCCTGAGCCAGCCCGCCATGCAAAAGCGCCCGCTGCATATGATCATCGCCAAGGGCCCGGGCTTGAAGCCGCTGTATGCGCACTGCCTGGGCGGCGGCACCAAGCCGCGCCTGACCATCACCACCCACCCGGCCGCCGATGGCAACTGGGTGTGGTACATGGGCGGCGATATCGCCGAGGCCGATGGCGTGGCGCGCACACCTGAAGAACAGATCGCCACCGCGCAAAAAGAGCTGGCGCAATTGCTGCCGTGGATCGACATGAGCCAGACGCAATGGGCGACCTTGCGCGTGGACCGTGCCGAGCCGCTGCAGTCGGGCCTGACCCGCCCCGACAATGCGTTCCTTGCCGAAGAGGGCCGCCTGCTGGTGGGCTGGCCGACCAAACTGGCGCTGGCGCCAGACTTCGCTGACCGCGTGCTCAACGCCCTGCAACGCGACGGCATCCAGCCGAGCGCCAACAACGACGCCCTGCCCGAGCTGCCAAAACCAGCCCTCGGCCAACCTGCCTGGGAGCACCTGTTGCCATGAGCCTGCCCACCCTGCACGACCTGCATCGCCCCTTGGGCAGCACCGGCCTGCTGGTGTCGCCACTGGGGCTGGGCACCGTAAAACTGGGCCGCGACCAAGGGGTGAAATACCCCAACGGCTTCCAGATTCCTGATGATGAAGAAGCGCGCATGCTGCTGCGCCAGGCGCGCCAGCTGGGTATCAACCTGATCGACACCGCACCGGCTTACGGCCGCAGCGAAGAACGCCTGGGGCCGCTGTTACGCGGCCAACGCAATGACTGGGTGATTGTCAGCAAGGTCGGTGAAGAGTTTGCCGATGGCGTGTCGCAGCATGATTTCAGTGCGGCCCATACGCGGATGTCGATCGAGCGCAGCTTGAAACGACTTGAAACGGATTTTATCGACCTGGTGCTGGTGCACTCCGATGGCAATGACCTGCATATCCTCAATGATTGCGAGGTTTACCAGACCCTGGCGGAGCTGAAAAAAGAGGGCAAGATTCGCGGTTTCGGCTTCTCCGGCAAAACCGTCGAAGGCGGCGTGAAGGCTCTGGAACAAGGTGATTGCGCAATGGTCACCTACAATCTGAACGAACAGAGCGAGAAAACCGTCATTGATTACGCCGCTGCCCATGGCAAAGGCATCCTGGTGAAAAAAGCCCTGGCCAGCGGCCACGTATGCCTGGAACCTGGAATGGATCCAATTCATGCCAGTTTCATGTTGTTGTTTGCGCAAACGGGCGTCGCCAGTGCTATTGTCGGGACCATTAATCCGCTGCACCTGGCCCATAACGTGGCGACCGCTGCCAAGGTCATTCGTCAACTCTGATGCCGCCGACGCGGCCGACCCCGTCGCAAGAAGGAGCCGACATGCCGCGCACGCTTATTAGAAAAAACCCCAGCAACTTTAAAACACTGCCGCTGCACGTCGAAGCCACCCCCGAAGGCCTGAGTTACCAGAGCGTGGGCATGCCGCTCAACTTCGCCCAGACCCTGCAACGGCGCAAGCCGGTGGAGGTGGCGGACCCCGAGCGTTTCGCCCTGGAACTGGCGAATCTGGGCGTGTCGGTGCGACTGACCCTGCACTGGCAAAACAAGGATTACTGGGTGTTGGTACGCCAACGCCGCCAGGACCGTGGCGACGTGGTGCTCAAACTGATCTCGGGCTATGTGCCGGCCCACGAATTGAACCTGCCGCTGCACACCGCCATCCAGGAAATTGCCGAAGAATGCCTGCTGGAGACGCCTGAAGGCTGGCTCGGTGGACGCTTCAACGACACCTGGCTGCCGGCGCCCTACTCCACCGCCCTGCATTACCGTGAAGCACTGCCGTTTCGGTTGAGCCCTTTGTCGGGCGCCGCCCGCCCGGTGCGCTGCGCGACCACGCAATTGATCGAGCGCCCGCGGGCCTACGTGCACTTGCCGACGGCGTCGCTGCAATTGATTTATGACTTGCGCCTTGAGGTGCCGAAGGAAGCCAAATCCCTCAGCCTGTTTCATGTGGATGAGCGACTTGAAGGCGACCAGTTGGTAGCCCGGCTGGACCGCAAGCGCCCGGACTTGTACCTGATGCCGCTCAAAGATGGCCAGCCTGTAGCAGAGCTGTACACCGTCAAGAAAGACCAGCTGTATCCAGCCAGCACACGCGGTTTATACCTGGCCGAAAGCTTTGCTCAGCAAGACGGCTGGCTGGTACGTGATGAGCGGA
Source organism: Pseudomonas sp. 14P_5.3_Bac1 (assembly GCF_025466135.1). Taxonomy (NCBI): domain Bacteria; kingdom Pseudomonadati; phylum Pseudomonadota; class Gammaproteobacteria; order Pseudomonadales; family Pseudomonadaceae; genus Pseudomonas; species Pseudomonas sp. 14P_5.3_Bac1. The sequence continues at coordinate 30,066 of NZ_JANLOF010000080.1, forward strand.
TTCGCTGGAAGGATTGGCTCAGGCAGCAAGGCCTGGCCCAGCCTGAAAAAGAGTCGAAACTGAAGCGATTGACCGGCAAGGCGCGGCAGATGCTGCGCAAGATTGTGCCGAAGAAAAAAGCCAAGGGGTGAAACCGCTCTAATCTGGGCGCTGGCTTGCCCGGCGCCCAAATAAAGCGGCTCCCCCCTTTTACGGTGTTTAGCCCGTGAGCAACCGCTCCAGACCCACCTTCAACGGCGTAGGCTCAGGCAGCGTGAAACTCGCCAACAGCCGCTGGTTATTGGCCCGCGAATGCCGAATATCCCCCGAGCGTGCCGGGCCGTAAGTGATCGTCGGCAACTGACCCACGACTTCTTCCAGCGCCTGCAACACCTGCTTGAGCGTGGTGGTGCGGTTCCAGCCTACGTTGATCGCACCCAGCGGCGCGTCGGGCGCTTCGATGGCCTGTACCAGCACATCGACCAAATCTTCCACGTACATGAAATCGCGGGTTTGCTCGCCATCACCAAACACGCTGATCGGCACACCCTGCTGCACGCGCTCGCTGAAAATACTGATCACCCCGGAATACGGCGAGGACGGATCCTGGCGTGGCCCGAAGATGTTGAAGAAGCGGAAAATCACCGGCTCCAGGCCATGCTGGCGGCGGTAGAAATCGAAGTAATGCTCACCGGCCAATTTGTCCGACGCATAAGGTGTCAGCGGCGCCTTGGTGGTCTCTTCGTCAATCGACGCGCCCTCACCATTGTTGCCGTACACCGCCGCGCTGGAAGCAAACACCACGCGCTTGACCCCGGCCTTGCGCATCGCTTCGCAGACATTCAGGGTACCGACGAAGTTGCTCTGGTGAGTGCTCACCGGGTCATCCACCGACGCCTGCACCGAGGCCACTGCAGCCAGGTGCACCACGGCGCTCACGCCGACGGCGGCTTGCGCCACCAGCTCGGCATTGGCGACATCACCTTCAATCAGTTGCACACGCGGGTTGCCCAACGCCAGGTTGCTGCGCTTGCCGGTGGACAGGTCATCCAGCACCCGCACGGCATAGCCTTTGGCAAGCAACGCATCAACCAGATGCGAACCGATAAAACCGGCACCGCCGGTGATCAGGACCCACTTATCAGCGTTACTCATTGTTGCGGATCTTCTCGACAATGGCGGTGGTCGAGCTGTTCTCGACCAGGCCGAGCACCTTCACCTTGCCGCCGTAAGCGCCGACGATATCGGCACCCACCACCTGGTCAACGGAGTAGTCGCCGCCCTTGACCAACACATCGGGCTTGACCTGGGCCAGCAGGTTTTCCGGAGTGCCTTCAGAGAAGCTGATCACCCAGTCCACCGCGCCTAGACCGGCCAATACTGCCATGCGCCGATCAACACTGTTGATCGGACGACCCGGGCCTTTCAGGCGGCTGACCGAAGCGTCGTCATTGACCGCCACGATCAGGCGATCGCCTTGGGCTCGCGCCTGCTCCAGGTAGGTCACGTGACCGGCGTGCAGGATGTCGAAACAGCCATTGGTGAACACAATGCTTTCGTTGTGGGCACGCGCATCGTCAATCGCCAGCAGCAATTGCTCGATGGTCAGCACACCGCGCTCGGAGCCCTCGGAGCGCTGGATAGCCCGGCGCAATTCCGGCGCGCTGATGGCCGCGGTGCCCAGCTTGCCGACCACAATGCCCGCCGCCAGATTGGCCAGGGCCACGGCGTGGGGCAATTCCTCACCGGCTGCAATCGAGGCGGCCAGGGTGGAGATTACGGTGTCGCCGGCGCCGGTAACGTCGAACACTTCACGCGCACGCGCCGGCAAGTGCATCGCCGGGTGGCCCGGACGCAGCAGCGTCATGCCGTGCTCGCCACGGGTCACCAGCAAGGCGCCCAGGTCGAGGTCGGCCATCAACGTGGCGCCCTTGGTCACCAGCTCGTGCTCATCGGCGCAACCGCCGACGATGGCTTCGAACTCGCTGAGGTTGGGCGTGATCAGGCTGGCGCCCCGATAAATCGAGAAGTCCTTGCCCTTGGGATCGGCCAGTACCGGAATGTTGCGGGCCTTGGCGGCCTGGATCAGCATCTGGTGGTTCTTCAGGGCGCCTTTGCCGTAGTCGGACAAGACCAGCACCTTGATACCTTCAAGCAACGTGTCGACTTGCTCGCTCAGCGCCAGGGCGTCGGTGGCGAAGGGTTCTTCAAAATCAATACGCAGCAATTGCTGGTGACGGCTCATGACCCGCAGCTTGACGGTAGTCGGCTGATGGGCAATGCGCTGGAACAGTGCGCGCACGCCGGCACCGCGCAGGCTGTTGGCCAGGCTGTCGGCGGCTTCGTCGTCGCCGGTCACACCCACCAGGGAGGCCGGGGCGCCGAGAGCGGCAATATTGAGGGCAACGTTGGCAGCGCCACCTGGACGGTCTTCGATTTGCTCGACCTTGACTACCGGTACCGGTGCCTCAGGGGAAATCCGTGAGGTTCCGCCATGCCAGTAACGGTCGAGCATGACATCGCCGACCACCAAGACAGGGGCTTGATCGAATCGCGGCATGGACAACTTCATGGAGCAACCCACATACAAAATGAACAGGGGCGCGATATTAGCACAGGGTTACAGGAGGCTTGTGGAGGGTGTGCACAGAAGATAGTGCGACGGGCCTGCCATTGAATCCACCGAGGAACACATGTGGGAGCGGGCTTGCCTACGATGGCGGTGAATCAGTCGAAACATTCGGCGACTGATACTCCGCTATCGCGGGCAAGCCCGCTCCCACATGGTTTTAGGTGATGTCGGCCGCGACCGGCGCGTCCAGGCCCATGGCATGCAGGCGGGCGTAATAGCCGTTCTGGGCCAGCAGCTCGGCGTGGGTGCCGCGCTCGACAATCCGACCGTCGTCCATCACCAGGATCAGGTCGGCCTTCTCAATGGTGGAGAGGCGATGCGCAATCACCAACGTCGTGCGGCCCTGCATGACTTTGTCCAGCGCAGCCTGGATGTGCCGCTCGGATTCGGTGTCGAGGGCCGAGGTGGCCTCGTCGAGAATCAACAGCGGCGCGTTCTTGAGCAACGCCCGCGCGATTGCCAGGCGCTGGCGCTGGCCGCCGGACAACAGCACGCCATTTTCGCCAACCTGGGTGTCGAAACCCTTCGGCAACTGGTCGATGAAGTCTTTGGCATAAGCATCCGCCGCCGCCGCTTCAACGTCCGCGCGGGGCGCACCCGCCAGGTCGCCATAGGCGATGTTGTTGGTGACGGTGTCGCTGAACAAGGTCACGTGCTGGGTGACCTGGGCGATGTGCCGACGCAGGTTGAGCAGCTTGTAGTCTTCGATCTCTACGCCGTCGAGCAGGATTTCACCGCTCTCGTGGTGGTAGAAACGCGGAATCAGGCTGGCCAGGGTCGACTTGCCGCTGCCGGAGCGCCCCACCAGCGCGATCATCTGCCCAGGCTCGGCGGTGAAGCTGATGTCCTTGAGCACGTGGCGTTCGGTGCCCGGGTAGGTGAAGTTCAGGTGACGCACTTCCAGGCGGCCGCTGACCTTGTCGCGCTCAACGGTGCCGCGGTCGATTTCCTGCTCTTCGTCCAACTGCTCGAAAATGCTTTCAGCACCGGCCACACCTTTCTGGATGGTCGAGCTGACTTCCGACAATTGACGGATCGGCTTGGGCAGCAAGCCAGCCAAGGTGATGTAAGCCACCATGTCACCGGCCGATGCGTCACCGCGAAGGTAAAGCACCAGGAACATCAACACCGCCATGGCGGTGTAGATCACCAGTTGCAACAACGGGGTGTAGATCGCCCCGGTGCGGGTCATGCGCAGTTGCTTGTCGGTGTTGCCCTGGCTGGCCTTGAGGAAACGCTTCTCCTCGTAGACTTCACCGCCGAAGCTGCGCACCACACGGTAGCCCTGGATGGTTTCCGACGCGACGTGAGTCACGTCGCCCATGGCCACCTGGATCTTCTTGCTCTGCTTGCGGAATTTCTTGCTGGCCGTGCTGACCATCACCGCAATCAACGGCAGGATGGCGATCATCACCAGCGTCAGGCGCCAATTCATGAACAGCAGCGAGGCGAACAGGAAGATCACCGTCATGCCTTCGCGGATCACCACCTTGATGGCATCGGTCGCCGCACCCGTGACCATGGTCACGTTAAAGGTGATGCGCGAAATCAGGTGCCCGGAGTTGTGGTTGTCGAAGTAGCGGTTGGGCAGCGTCAGCAGGTTGTTGAACAACTGCACGCGCAGGTCGTGGACCAGGCCCAGGGAAACCTTGGCCAGCAGGTAGTTGCCCAGGAACGAACCCAGGCCCTGCCAGGCTGCGATCAGAATGATCAACAAGGGCACGGCTTGCAGCAATTGCAGGTCACGCAGGAACGGTACGCTGGGGAACAGCACCGCTTCAGGGTTGGACAAACCGTCGACGAAGTACTTGAGGATGTACCCCAGCATGGGCTGGGTCGACGCGAAAATCAGAAATCCGACAATACTCAACGCGAACAAGCCGGCATAGGGCTTAACGTACATGAGCAGGCGGAAGTATATTTTCAAGCTCGAAGGGCTTGCGCTCGGACTGGAGTCGGTCATATCACGCGGCGTTTTGAAAAAGGAGGCTGACTTTAGCACAGCTTCTCTGTTGTACTTGCACCCGGTATGACCCTCGGCCTGGTTGGATCCAACCGACGACATTATATAGCCACTACTTTAAGATGGTCGGCTTTCTCTATTCTGGAATGGCTTTTCTGTATGCACTCCAAGCGCCTTATCTATGGCTCAAATCGCGTTTTCGACTTCCTGGTCCTATGGATTTTGCCCATTGGCTTGTTGTTGCTTCTGAGTTCATTGTTTTACGTCACCAACCGCAACGTCATGCACCGTCTCTACTACGGCTTTTTCAGTGTGCCGACCTTGTTCCTGCTGTGCCTGCGCCCGCGGGAAATCAAAGAACTGCTGCGCGAACCTTTGATCATTGCGCTTCTGGCATTTTGCGCCTGGGCACTGATCACCGTGCTGTGGAGCCCGCAACCCACCGGCGATTCCAACCTGTTCAAGGTGCCGCTGCAAACCTTCATGCTGTTTGCCGGCTGTGGGCTGTTGCTGCACTACCGCAGCGAGCTGTTCAAACCGATTTTTTTCAGCGCCGCCGTGATTGCCCTGGTGGTGTGCCTGTTCAACCTGGTGGCATTCGCCAAAGGCTTCGTGCCCGGCGTGAGCGTGCGCATGATCGGCGGCCTGGGTGCTCTCGATAACCCGCTGCTCAGCTCCCATCTGTTCGGCTTTTTCTGCATCTATTGGCTGTATGTCTGCATCACCACCCAGCGCTTGCAGGTGCTGTTGTTCAGCGCGCCTGCTCTGGCGGTCATGACGCTCGCGGTGCTGGCCACAGGCTCTCGCACGCCGCTGGTTGCACTGACGCTGGCCGCCGTGTGGGTGGCGTTTGTCAGCCGCAATCGCCGCTCGGCCCTGATGATCGCGGTCCTGGTGCTTGGCGCTGCAGCGCTGCTGCTGTTTTATCCTGAAGCGATTACCGAGCGTGGCAGTTCATACCGTTTTGAATTGTGGGGCATGACCCTGCAGCGTATCGCCGACCATCCGCTGATCGGCCACAGCTACGACTCCGAACTGTCCTTGATCGTGGACGGTTACGAACTGATGGAGCCGCACAGCTTTGCCCTCGGCGTGCTCTATTACGTCGGCATCATCGGCTTTATCCCATGGATCTTCATGCTTGGCTGGGGCCTGTACAAAGGTTTCAAAGAGCGCGCACAACCGCTGTTTCTGCTGACGTCCGCCCTGCTGGCCTACGGCATCGGCGCCGGTCTGACCGAAGGCGGCGGGATCCTGTCGCGCCCCAAGGAGCATTGGTTCCTGCTGTGGATTCCGCTGGCGCTGATCGCCGGCCTGAGTATCGCCAAGCGCCGTCACAGCCTGCTGAGCATGCGTGTGCAAACGCCCGCACCGCTGGCGTTCGACACCCTGCGTAAAGGCGCTGCCGTCATCGAGGAAGATGGTCTTGGGCCCAAGGTCCTGCGTCTTGAGGATGGCAGCTTCCTCAAGCTGTTCAGGGCGCGCCGCTGGTACACCTCCGGGGGTTTCAATCCGTATTCGGAACGCTTTGCCAGCAACAGTGAACACCTGCAGCAACTGGGTATCGCGTCACCGCGGATTCTCGATGTGTATAGCTTGCGCGATGGAAGCAGTGCCGTGCGCTATCAGCCACTCCCCGGCCTGACCCTGCGCCAGGCGCTGCAAAGCCTGGACAGCAGCCTGCGAGAATCGCTGATCGAACGCTTTGGCAGGTTCATGGCCCAGCTGCATGAACGCGGCGTGTACTTCCGCTCGCTGCACTTGGGCAACGTTCTGCTGATGGATGATGGTGAGTTCGGCCTGATCGACGTGGCCGACATGCGCCTTTATCCCTCGCCGCTGCGCAACACGCTGCGCCAGCGCAACGTGAAGCACATGCAACGCTACTCGCAGGACCGCAACTGGTTGTTCGAAGCGCACTTTGAACAGTTGGCCAGTGGCTATGCGCTGGTTGCGTCGCCGCAAGCCACGGTCAAAATCCGTGAGCACGTGCTGACCCTGGCACGCCCCGCCGCTTGAAGCACGCCAAGTGCGCCCCGGCGAGGGGCGCACACAGGATGTGTCAGTCTTTTTCCAGCGGCGAAAAATACAGCCGCGCCAAACCCCGCCAGGTTTTCTTGTTCCAGGCCCGAAACGGGATCTGCGCCAACAACTCTCGCGCCAACGCGCGATTGCGGTTGGAGGTCTTGAGGAACATGGAGCTGAGAAACTTGTAACGCACCTCGTCATAGAGCGGGTGGTCACTGAACAACGCGTAAGAACGCAGGATATTGTCGATCATGAATCGGTGGTTCTTGTACGAGTTGGTGGCGTGCTTGCGGTAGCGGGCCATGACCACGTTCAGACCATCGATGAAGTACCCGGCATGGGTGATCTTCAATTCGATCAACAAGTCTTCCAGGCGAATCTCGGGGTCAAACCCACCGACCTTTTCCAGCGCCTCACGCCGAATCATCAGCGTGGGTGCCGGCGGATAGGGTTTGCGCTCCAGGAACATGTCGTCGAAGTCCAGGCGCCGAAACGGCACGTCGCGGCGCTGGCGCTTCTCGGGAAGCAGTTCGCCTCGCGAATCGATCAGCTCGATGTTACCCGCACAGATACCCACTTCCGGCTTGCCGTCCATGTAAGCCACCTGAGTCGCAATGCGCTCTGGCTTCATGATGTCATCGGAGCCGAACGGCACGATCAGCGGGCCGTGGGAGCGTGCAATAGCGCCATTGAGCGTATTCGTCAGGCCTTGATTCTGCTGGACGCGAAAGTCGAACGTGTAGCGCTCCTGCAGGCGGCGGATGCGCTCGACACTGTCGTCTGTCGAGCCGTCATCGATCACCAGCAGTTCGATGTTGGGGTAGGTCTGGTTCAACACACTGAGGATGCTTTCCTCGATGTACGGGCCGTGGTTGTACGAGGCGATGATCACCGTGACCAAGGGCTGACTCTGGTTCATACGCTGTTCCTGCGTGCTTGGGCCAACCCGGACTCGATCAGCTCCAGGTATTGCTGGCGGAACACCTCAATGTCATGTTGCGCCTGAAGGTACTGGTAAGCCTGCTCGCCCTTTTGCGCGAGCGCCTCATCGGACAGCGCCAGATAGGTGTCCAGCGCCTGGGTCAATTCGGGCACGTTGGCCGGCTCCACCGCCAGGCCACCGGCACCTTCAATCAGTGGCAGCATGGCCGGCACACTGGAGGCGATCACCGGCAGGCGGCCGCTCATGCCTTCCAGCAGCGCCAGGCCCAAGCCTTCAGCCAGCGAGGGCATGGCCCAGATATCGAAAGCGCGCACGTACTGCAGGGCGTTTTCCTTGAAGCCCAGCAAGTGCACCCGCCCATCAAGGCCAAGGCTCTGGATCTGCGCGGCCAGGTTGGCCTGCTCACGCCCCGCGCCAATGATGGCGAGTTGCGCCGCAGGGTATTTATCCTTGAGCGCTGCAAACGCCTGCAGCAAATAGGTGTGACCCTTGACCGGAACCAGACGCCCCAGGGCGCCGATCAACCGCACCGAAGGGTCAATGCCCAGTAACTCACGCGCGCGTTCGCGCGAATGCTGCAAGCCTTCGGCCTGCTCGATGTCGATGGCGTTGGTAATCGCGTAGGTATTGCTGTCGGTAAACCCGCACTGGCAGTCCAGCAAGTACTGTTTGACCGCCGGCGAAACCCCGACAAACCGCCAATGCTCGTCGATCCAGCGCTGCGCCTGTTTACGGCGGTAGAGACGGTCATACTCGCCAAAGCCGTGGGAGATCCCGATACACAGTGGAATCTTCAACCAGCGGTTGAGTTGCAACATCATGTTGACCGGCTTGAAGCGGTTGCACACCACCACGTCAAACTGTTCCTTGCGACAGAACTTATACATCTGCCACATAGCGCGCAGCCTCAAGCCCTTGAGCGCCTTGTCGGAGAAATCGAAGTAGACCGACGTTGCCGCCCGGCTGACCGGGTCCGCAGGCCCGGGTCGGCCACGCAAAAACGCGGCGGTGACTTCATAGCGATCCGCAGGCAATGCCTTGACGATCTGTTCGGCCAGGTCGGCAAAATCATGGGATTTAACATTGTAGTCAGGCTGCAATTGCAGGACCTTGAAACGCCGACTCATAACTCTCCTCGATGGAAACCTGTGGCATCAACGACCCACGACGGTTCAGCCGCCAGCGCCTCGACGTACTCGCTGTCGGGCTCCGGTAACCGTGGCCACTGATTACGCTTCCAGCAGACAAAATGGAAATAGGGAAATTCGCGCTCGCCGTCCAGGTCATTGGTGAGGCGACCGTTATTCCAGAACCACTGATGCGGGAAGCGATCACTGCCGTCGTGCCATTTGATCACACCGCCCGGCGTACTGAACGCCTCGGTGAACTCACTGCGGCGGCGCCAGGGATTGAGCTTGCCGACCAACTCGAACAACGGTTTCGGAAAATTCTTGCGCCACAGGAAAATCCTGCTGAACGCGCCTTCATCCAGCGCATGATGCGCCTGATCGGTGAAACGCGCTTCCCAATCCTTGATCTGCATGAACACCTGGCGCTTTCTGGCGGTATTGCGCATCAGGCACAAATGGCCGGCGACCCGTCGTTCGTGGGTCGAGAACAAATCATAGCCAGCCAGTCGGTCGGGCGTGAAATAGCGGCGCAGGTCGCCGTAAATAAGGTCCAGGTCGCCGAACGCCCAAAAGTCATACCCCTCGAGGCGATCGGCATGGATATGCCCCAGCGCAGGCTTGATGTCACACAACTTATAAGCCGCTTGCGGGGCAAACGGGATGTTCAACCGTTGTGAAACCAACGCGCAGTAATCGGCAAAGGTAATGCTTTCAATCCTGACGTTGTCCGGAACGTTGCTCGGTATCGGGCAGTCGCTGAACAACAGCCAGTCAATATCTGCATTGTGTCGGCAGCTTTCGAGAAAAAACGGCATCCAGAATGGCCAGCGGCCAAAGTACGGAATGAGGAAGAGGATGCGGGGGCACTGATTGATCAAAACGGACTCACTGTCATTTTTTACGGGAGCGCGCTGCGCCCCTCCACGTTACGTAACCTTACTTGTGCTTGATGAACCAAAAAAGTTCATGTCGCCTTACAGCCTTGCGGTAAAACTCATTTTCCCCCCAGGGTGAAATGGCCCTTGCAGCCAGCAACCGTTGGATCGCACGCCGCACGCGCCGCTTGAACGGCATCCTGGGCTGCAAGTCATGCATCATGCCCAGCGACATGGCCTTGTCACGCTGTTGTTCGGCAGACACCGGCACGCAAAAAGGCTGCAAGGTGATGCTCGAATCAAAACAGGGTGGCAACGCGATGCCGTTGCCCGAATCGCCCATCGGCCAGCGGTCATTGTCATGCAGGTGATTGGCGTAGCCGAGCAGCGTGGTCGGCTGCCACTCCAGCCCTTGCAGGGCTTGCAGCACGGCCTGCTGTGCGCAGACATGGTCAGGGTGCGGGTCGAGCACCGGATGCGGCAGCACGATAACGTCAGGACGCGCCATCAGCAGCACCGCCCGCAAATCTGCCAGCAGATTATTCCAGGTCGGCCGGCCATCGGCATCCGCAGGCAGTGGGAACGGGTTGAATTGGCGAAACACGCGAATGTCGCTCAACTCGGCCTCTCGGGACGCCACGGCGCGATCAGGCTCGGCCCGCATCGCCGCCAGCTGCAGGCAGAAATACCCCAGCTGCACGCAATGTTCCTGTGGCACACCCGCCCAACGCGGCACGGCGATACTGTCCCAGGCGCGCAATCGGCCCTTGAGGCGCGCAGCCTCGGGCTTGGCCAGGCCCATTTGTTGATAATGCTCGGCTTCGACTTCGCCGGCCGTCAACGTCACGATCCAGGGCTGCGCCGCCTGACTGTACAGGCCAAAGGCGGCAAGCTCGGCATCATCGGCATGGGGTGCAATCACCATCACCCGCTGCTGACGCACGTCGGGCTGGCGGAATACCGACAACACCGGCGTACCTTGCACACGGCAGAACCGGCCACTCAGGCGCAGTTGCCCAGCGAGCAGCGCTTGCGCCTGGCCGGTGAGATTCAAGTAGCGCAAGCCGTTGACGCCGCGCTCGAACACCTGCCGATCACCCTGTGGCAAGGCGATAAACGGATCAATAAAGCGCCCCAGCAAGCCGCTTTTGAGCCGTAGCGCAAGGATCAGCGTCTCGTCGCCCGACAGCTCCAGCGCCTGCTCCAGCAGCAATCGGCCGTTATCCAGAACAACCTTGGGTTGCTCGGTCTCGGCCGCAAAGGCGTACTGATAGTCATCGCCGGGCGAGTAAAACAGATGGTCGGCAAACCAGGCTTCATGGGCCACCCAGGCCAGGATTGCCAACAGCAGCGGCAGCCACCAGGCCACCGCCACGCCGACGCCGATCAACACCAGCAAACCGACCAGCAGCGCCACGCGCTTGTTGCGGCGATGGCGTTTGAGCAGGGCTTGCTTGCGGCTGGGAGAATCACTCATACCTTGAACACCGGCACCGGGTTGCACCAACGGTCTTTGTACTCGCGGTCTGCCCGGCCAAACGAAAATCGCAGCGGCTTGCCGGCTTCCCGCGCCTGTTCCCAGGCACTTTGCGTATTGAGGAAACTCAGCACGCTACCGGGGCTGAACTCACGCGTCTGAGGGTCTACGCCGCCATTGACGTATTCAACGCTGACCCACTCTGGCGCCTCAACGCGGTAAACCAGTTGAATGGCGATCGGCGCATCGTTGAGGAAAATCACCGAACCGATCAACCATTCACGCAGCAGCTCGATCACCTGCGCCATGCGCTCGGCACCGGTGGCGGGAAAGCCCCAGCGGCGCTGGAACAAATCACAGTAAATTGCCGCCAGCTCGGCACTGGTGAATGTCTGGACCGCACGCACCACACCGCCCGCCTCTTCCAGCAGACGCAACTCGCGGCGCTGGTTATAGCGAAATTTCTTCGACAGTTCTTCCGGGGTACGCGCCATGGCCAACTGCTCGGTCTGCAGCTGGATGCCGGCGAAACGGCCTTCATTCAGCGCCGACAGGTAGCGCGCGCGATGACGCAACGGGGCTTGAGCATCGGCGGCGGCAGGCAGAATCAACTCGGCATTGCCCAGGTCGAACAAGCCCTTCTTGCCTTTGCGCTTGAGCACATCCTTGGATAACGCCAAGTCCTGGCCCCAGGTCGCAATACAGGCCTTGAGCTCGCCGCCTTGCTCCCACGCCAGGTAGCGCACAGGAATCTCGGCCAGCCCGGCAAGACGCTCAACCACCTGCGGATGGGTGGCAACACTGCCGCCGTAACGCTGCCAGGCGTCGCTGTAGGTGGACGCTTCAACGACGGACCAGCCACGCTCGCGCCAGCCTTGGAATCGATTGAGCATCACGCCCTCGCGGTCAGTTCAGTAACGTGCGGCAGCCGCCAGAAGGCAGCGCGAACCGCCTGGTCCGAGAACTGCTCGTACAAGCGCTCCAGCATCATCTGGGCGCATTGCGCGTGCTGCTGACGATCCATTGCCGCCAGGTGCCGAAGCCCCTGGCCCAAGTGTTCGGCATCGCCGAAGGGAAACAGGATCCCCACGCCTTCGACCACTTCCCGGGCGCCACCGCACGCTGTTGCCAACAGCGGCACGCCGGCGGCCATGGCCTCCAGCAGTACCATGCCGAAAGGTTCGTGATCGGAACTCAGGGCAAAGGCGTCGAAGGCTCGGAAGTAAAGGCGCGCATCCGGCACCTGGCCGAGGAACAGCACCTGTTCGGCAATCCCAAGCTCACGGGCCAAGGCCTTGAGGTCTTTCTCCAAGCGGCCGGTGCCGAGGATGGCCAGACGACTTTGTGCCGGCAAATGCGGCAGCGCCAGGGCAAAGCCCTTGAGCAAGGTGGCCTGGTCCTTGTCCGGGTGCAGGCGGCCAACGTTGCCGACCACCCACTCATCCGGCGACAGCCCCAGCGCATCGCGCGCCGCTTCGGCCGGAACCTGCAGGGCCTGCATGGCGTCGACATCGATGCGGTTGTACAGCGTTTGAATCCGCGCTGCCGGCCAGGCTGGCAAGCAACGGCGCATGTCATCACGCACCGCATCGGACACACCCAGCAGGCTCAAACGCTTGCGGAAAATCGACGCAAACAGCTTGCGGCTGCGGCGCCCATAGTCACCAAACGCATGATGCACACCGATCACCGGCAAGCGCGTGCCGAGCAAGGCGATATAGATCGGCTTGAACCGGTGAGCAATGCAGAAACTGAAATTGCGTGACGCCGCGATCTTGCGCAGCTCACCGATGGCGCCCAGCTTCAGGCCACGAATGGCCTTGGAGCTGAATTCCATGAACAACACTTCATCAGAGGCACAACCGGCCGCCACATCGGGGTCGGCGACCCCGGTGAGAAACACCGTGGTCACCTTGTAGCCCGAGCCTGCGAACAGGCTGGCGTACTGCCGCGCGCAATCGAGGAACGGCCCGTCATAGCCGTGGCAGAACTGCAGGACGTGGCGATCAGCCGACCGAGTCATAAGGGTCCACGCCGTCTTTGACGACCAGGATGTCTTCCATGATCAGGTACTGCAGGTCCGAGCCGAAGAACATGTTCAGCGCGTCGGTCGGCGAGCAGATCATTGCTTCGCCACGACGGTTGAGCGAGGTGTTCAGCGACACGCCGTTGCCGGTGAGTACTTCCAGCTCTTTCATCATGTCGTAGTAGCGCGGGTTGTACTCGCGCTTGAGCACCTGGGCGCGGGAAGTACCATCTTCATGGACCACTTCCGGCACGCGGGTTTTCCATTCTTCCGACACTTCAAAGGTGAAGGTCATGAACGGCGCCGGGTGATCGACCTTGATCATCTGCGGCGCAACGGTGTCGAGCATCGACGGGCAGAAAGGCCTCCAACGCTCGCGGAACTTGATCTGGTGGTTGATGCGATCCGCCACGCCGGTGGCGCTTGGGCAACCAATGATCGAACGACCGCCCAACGCGCGCGGGCCAAACTCCATGCGGCCCTGGAACCAGGCCACCGGGTTGCCGTCGACCATGATCTTGGCGATGCGCTTGGGCATGTTCTCGATCTTGCGCCATACCGGTTTGCTTGCGTGCTTGGCGCACGCGGCGATCACGTCTTCGTTGCTGTAGGACGGGCCGAGGTAGACGTGATCCATCTTCTCGACCGGTACGCCACGGGCGTGGGACACGTAGGCGGCGGCACCCACCGCGGTGCCGGCATCGCCGGACGCCGGCTGCACGAACAGCTCCTTGACGTCATCGCGGGCAATGATCTTCTGGTTCAGTTTGACGTTCAGCGCGCAGCCGCCAGCGAAGGCCAGCTTGCCGGTGTCTTTGAGGATATCGCCCAAGTAGTGGTCGATCATCTGCAGGGCCAGCTTCTCGAACAGCGCTTGCATGCTGGCCGCGTAGTGGATGTACGGCTCGTCGGCGATATCGCCTTCGCGCTTGGGACCCAGCCACTCGATCAGTTTTGGCGAGAAGTAGAACCCCTTGCCCTTCTCTTTGTAGCGACGCAGGCCGATGACGTTGGCGTAGTCGGTGTTGATCACCAGCTCGCCGTTCTCAAACGAGGCCAGGCGCGAGAAATCGTACTTGCTGGCATCGCCATACGGCGCCATGCCCATGACCTTGAACTCGCCGTCGAGCATCTCGAAACCGAGGAACTCGGTGATCGCGCCATACAGGCCGCCGAGGGAGTCCGGGTCGTAGAATTCCTTGATCTTGTGGATCTTGCCGTTTTCGCCGTAGCCGAAAAAGGTGGTGGCGTACTCGCCCTTGCCGTCGATCCCCAGGATCGCGGTTTTCTCCTGGAAACCCGAGCAGTGGTAAGCGCTGGAGGCGTGGGCCAGGTGGTGCTCAACCGGTTCGATCTTGATTTTCTTCGGGTCGAAGCCCAGTTGCTCCAGGCACCAGACGATCTTGTTGCGATAGCGCTTGTAGCGACGGTTGCCCATCAGGATCGCGTCAAGAGCGCGGTCCGGGGCGTACCAGTAACGCTTGGCATAGTGCCAGCGCGCCTCACCGAACAGGCTGATCGGGGCGAACGGAATCGCCACCACATCAACGTCGGAGGGCTTGATACCGGCTTGTTCCAGGCAGAACTTCGCCGACTCGTAGGGCATGCGGTTCTTTGCATGTTTGTCGCGTACGAAGCGCTCTTCTTCGGCGGCCGCGATCAGCTTGCCGTCGATATACAAGGCTGCGGAAGGATCATGGCTAAGGGCGCCGGACAGGCCAAGAATCGTCAATGCCACAGGGGTCTAGCCTCTTTTAGTCTGCATGCAGGCGGGGTGCGCCTGAAAAAAGTGTGCCTCTCGCCTGGACGAGAAACAGCTAAAGGGCGGGATTATAGCGTAAACACGCCACGTGATGATCTAGGGAATGTGGCGACCGGTTGTCACTGCGCCTAGCGGTAGATCGTGTAGGGCAGCACCAGCGTGTCCGCCACACCGGAGGCAATCGCCTCAATGGCGATGATCGGGAACGCATTGCTTTCGCGCGGGGAAAGGTTGGGTCGTTATTGATCGTGCCGCAGCCGGTGAGCACTGCGAGCGTCAGCACCCATAGAAGGTTGAAACCACGATTCATAGACAACTCCATTTGTCATGGCCGGCTCATGCACAGCCTCGCTCAAGAACCGCCAGGGCGCCAATAGACGCTGATGTTGCCGTCATTTGCCTGGCGATAAATCGTGTACGGCAACACAACGGTATCGGCAACGCCGGACGCTGCAATGTCCAGCAGCACGAAGGGTATCAGTACGCCGGTCGGATCGGGAGCCGCGTGCAGCGCGCAGAAATCAAAGGCCACGCCACTGTAAACGCGAGGTATGGACTGGCAGTACGTTTTGATAAGCCGCAGCTCACGCGCGGTGTCACCGTCTTTGCGGATGACGCTGTTGACGGTCCCACAACCGCCCACCAGCAGTGCGGCAATGCCCATTGCAGCCGTGATTTTCATTGTGATTGTCCTGTGATCGCCAACGGCCGGCCACGCTATCAGCGAAATGTCGGCTCCCCCACCCAAGCGCATCGCCAAATTGCGTACGAAAAATCCGAAATGGTAAAAACTCAGCATTTCACTAAACTCGCGGCCTTTTGCGCGTTTATGTCTTATGCGCCACGGATTCGGGCTGCCCCATGAAAACCCTCGCTCGCCTCACCCTATTGCTGCCAAGCCTGTTCACCTTGTGCGACACCGCCCAGGCTGAAGACGCAGCCCTGATCCTCGACCCCAGTGTGGTGACCGGTTCACGCAGCGCCAGCCCGACGTTCGACCTTCCGTATTCGGTCGACAGCATCAGCCGTGAGCAGATCAGCGACGGCCAACTGGGCATCAATGCCTCTGAAGCCCTGTCCCGCGTGCCTGGCCTGGTGGTGCAGAACCGTCAGAACTACGCGCAGGACCTGCAGATTTCCTCACGCGGCTTCGGTGCGCGCTCGGCGTTTGGCGTGCGCGGCATCAAGCTGATCGCCGACGGCATCCCCGCCAGCACTCCGGATGGCCAGGGCCAGGCCGCCACGTTCAACCTCGACACCGCCGAACGCATCGAAGTGCTGCGCGGCCCGGCCGCCACGCTGTATGGCAGCAATGCCGGCGGCGTGATCCAGATGTTCTCGCGCGATGGCGAAGGCCCGCCGCGCATCGGCGCCGAAACGCTGGTGGGCAGCGACGGCCTGAACAAGAACCACCTGACGGCCGAAGGCGCGGCAAATGGCGCCGGTTTTGTACTCGACGCCTCGCGCATGGACACCGACGGTTACCGCGACCACAGCAGCGCCCGTCGTGACCAGACCTTTGCCAAACTGAATGTCCAGCCCGATGACGACAGCAAACTGGCGCTGATCTACAGCAGCCTGGAGCAAAACGGCACGCAAGACCCGTTGGGCCAGACCTGGGCCGCGTACAAGGCGGACCCGCGCTCGGTGGCGCCGGCCGCGCTGCAGTACAACACGCGAAAAAGCATCGATCATCAGCAATTGGGCCTGAATTACGAGCGCTATATCGGCGATGCGACGCTGCAGGTGAATGCGTATACCGGGCGGCGGAGTGTGATTCAATATTTGTCGATTCCCGGCGGTACGCCGTCAGACAAGCGCGGTGGCGTGGTGGACTTCGACCGCAAGTTCTACGGCGGCTCCGTCCACTGGCTGCAACCCATCACCAGCGCCCCTGGCGACCTGACCCTGATCACCGGCCTCGACTACGACCGCAGCCAGGATGATCGCCAAGGCTACTCCAACACCCTCAACGGCGTGCACGGCGTCAAAGGCGCGCTGGGCCGCGATGAAATCGACACCGCCACCAGCCTCGACCCGTTCGTGCAGGCCAACTGGCTGCTGGGCGACTGGACCCTGCAAGCCGGCCTGCGTCACAGCACCATGAAGATGGACGTGGACGACCACTTCCTCAGCGATGGCAACGACAGCGGCAACAAGACCTACCAGAAGAACACGCCGTCAGTGAGCGTGATGTATGCCTTCACGCCGGACCTGCATGGCTATGTGAGCGCGGGCAAAGGGTTTGAAACCCCGACCCAGGCGGAGTCGGCGTATTCCAGCAGCTCAAACGGCTTCAATTTCGCGCTCAAGCCGTCGGTCAGCAAGCAGTATGAAATGGGGCTCAAGGCCCGGGTTGGCCAAGACACGCGCGTGAATGCTGCGGTGTTCCAGATCACCACCGATGACGAACTGGTCGTACAGCAATCCAGCGGCGGTCGCACCACCTACCAGAACGCCGGTCGCACCTTACGCCGTGGCTTCGAACTGAGCCTGGAAAGCCAATTGACCGAACAGTGGAGCACCCACCTCGCCTACACCCGCCTGCACGCCACCTATGACAGCGACTTCGTCAGCGGCGCCAGCACGGCGATCGACAAAGGCAACTACCTGCCCGGCGTGCCCCAGACCACGCTCTTCGCCGAGCTGAACTGGAAACCACGCGACTGGGTCAACACTGCCCTCGAAGGCATGTACCGCAGCAAAGTCTACGTGGAAGACACCAACCAGCAACGCGCCGCACCCGCCTACAGCGTGTTCAACTGGCGTGCGCGCTTCGAGCAGAAGGTCGAGCACTGGACCTTCCACCAGACCCTGCGCCTGGATAACTTGCTGGATCGCCAGTACGTGGGTTCGGTGATCGTCGGGGACGGCAACTTCCGCTATTACGAAGCGGCGCCGGGAAGGTCGTGGTACGCGGGGGCGGGGGCTGAATATCAGTTTTGATCAACCAGCGCAGCGCCTGGGCGACCATCATCGCGGGCCAGCCCGCTCCCACATTCACCTGTGGGAGCGGGCTTGCCCGCGATAGGGCCGAAAGCCCGCTTTAACTGGCGGCGCCGATCTCTTTGGGCAAACGCTGATCGATCAGCTGATACAGCGCGCTGCTCTCGGGCCAGTTGCGCATAAACCGCGCGCGGTCCTTGGCAAACGCTGGCGCGAAGCTGGCGAGTGAGCTGTGCTGACACATGGCGTCCAGGTCGATCAACGCCCAGCGGTCTGCGTGCCAGAACAGGTTATGGCCTTTGAAGTCACCATGACTGATGCGCTCGCGAATCAGCTCGGCAAACAGATGATCCAGCGCCAGCAGCTCATTTTCTGGCGCGTCACCGCGCTCAACGTACGGCGCAAAACGCTCGATGATGTCCGGCCCGGGCAAGTATTCAGTCACCAGGTATGCCCGGCTGCGCAGCCACAAAAACCGCTTCTCCAACACCGCCAGCGGCTTGGGCGTCGCAATCCCCAGAAACGCCAGGCGGTTGCCTTCGCGCCACGAATGCCAGGCGCGGCTCGGGCGCCAGAAGCGCTTGAGCCAATGGGCAAATCCCTTGATGTTGTAGCGCTTGATCACCAGCGGCCGACCGGCCACCTCGACCTTGCCCACGCTGGCGGCCCCGCCGGTTTTGTACAGGTGGCCCTGATCCAGCAATGCATCGGCCTGCTCCAGCACCGGCAGCATGGCGGCCTCTTCCTCACGGTGAATCGCGCGCAAGGCAAAGGCGCCACGCACGACGCTGAACAGCGTGCAGTCGCGGCCAACCTTGTTCAAAAAGTCCTTCAAGCGCCAGGCGCTGACCTTGCGCACCTGTTTTTCGAGCGCTTCCAGCGGCACGGCATGCTCGCCATTGCTCAGCAGGTAATAGACCAATAATTCTTCGGTAAAGGGTTCGAGGTTTTTCGGCAATTGCGCAAAAAACACCCCGAGGTTTTCCAGTACCCGGTTGCGCGACAGCGGCTTGCCCGCGGCTTCGACACGAATGCCGGCGCCGTCAATCAGGTACAGCTTGCCGTCCTGGCGCAGCAGGTTGTCCAGGTGCAGGTCTTCCTGCCACAGCCCTTTGGCATGCATGTGGGCAATCGCCCCAAGCGCCTCGGCAAGCACGGCTGTTTGTTCGTCCGCCAGCGGCGGCAAGCCTTCAACTGCCTGCCAGGCATCGGCGAGGCTCTCGGCGCCCTCAATGAATTCGAACAGCAGCCAGCCGCCCTCGCCTTCCTGCAAGCCATCGGCCAACAGCTGCGGCGTGGTCAGGCCTTGCTCGGCGAGCAGGCGTACGCCGCTGAGCTCGCGCTGAAAATGACGTGCCGCCTTGCTGCCCACCAATAACTTGGCCAGCACCGTGCGCCCGCGCCAGACGCCGGCGCCCACATAACGCTCGCCCGGCAACACACGCAGCAGACTGAGCAATTGCAACTGCCCTGGGCCGGCGGCATCTGCCAGTTCAATGGTCAGCGGCAGGCTGGGCGTGCGGCCGGCTTTTTTCAGCTCGGACAAACGCATCAGCGGTTCTCCTTGTGGCTGCGACGCGCCGTCAGCCGTTCAAACCAGGCGCCCACCTTTGCGCTGTTTTCAGGCTCTGCCAGGTAGGCCGCCAGCAACTGCCGCACTTGCGCGTCCGTCCACTGCGGCGCGCGGCGCAGCAGCGGCTCCAGGTCTTTGACCCGGTCACGTTGGCCGAACAACAGCGGGCGGGTTTTCTCCAGGTCGATCAGCTGCGCGGCGTAACCGTCGCCCAGGGTCTGCAGAAAAATATGCTTGGGATAAAAACAGCCATGCACCTGGCCTACGCTGTGCAGATGACGGGCCAACTGACCGCAGGCCAGCAGAATCGCGCGGTGCTGGGCGTCAGTCAGTTGCGGCCACTGTTCCAGCAACGAATCCAGGTCGTTCCAACCGTCCAGGGCACGGGTCAGCAACATCGCGCGATGCTCGCCGCTGACCTTGCGCTCACCGAAAAACGCGGCCTGCAACGCCGGAATACCGAGTTTCTGATAACGGCTGATATTGCGAAATTCGCGCGCAAAGGTGGGCTCGCCAAACGGCTTGTGCAGCGTGCGTGTCAGGTAGTTGCTCTGGCGCTTGAGGTAGTAACCCTGCCCTTCAAGCTCCAGGCGAAACACGCTGCTCCAGCCACCCTTGCTGGTATTGGGCTCGTCCACCGCGTCCAGTTGCCTGGCCCACAGGGCGTCGAAGGTTGCCAGACCATGGCGCTCCAGCAGAGCGCGGTCTTCGGCCGCCAGGAAATCACTCATTCGCGTCCCTCGAAAAACTTCACCACGTGGCGAATTCGCTGTTTGTCTGACGCCGTCAGGTGCGTGCGTTGGCGGTATTGCATGTAGAAGCGCAGGCGCTGAGTGGCCGACAAGTGATACTTGGCGACCTTGTCCAGGCAGGCCAGGTCCTTGGTAATTCGGTACTTGAGCCAGAAACCGCGCCAGAAATCACCGTTGGGGCAATCGATGAGGTACAGGGTCTGCTGGTCGTCGACCAGCAGGTTGCGCCACTTCAAATCGTTATGGGTGAAGCGGTGCTCATGCATGGTGCGCGTGTATTCGGCGAGCTGGCGACTGATCACGCTGACCCACTTGGGGTCTTTCAAGCGCGGATCTTTGCGATCAGCCAGCATCGACAGGTCTTCAGTCTTGGGCAGCTCGCGGGTGATCATCGCGCCCCGCGCGTAGGCCAGGCCTTTGCGCTCCAGCCCCCAGGCCACCACGTCGGCGGTGGGAATGCCCCACTTGGCGAAACGCTTGAGGTTCTGCCATTCGGACTTCACCCGAGGTTTGCCCAAGTAGCGGCGCAGGCCCTTGCCGGCGCCGACGTAGCGCTTGACGTAGTAATTGATCCCGCCGCGCGCCACCCGAATCACTTCCGACAACGGGTCGCGGGTCAGGCGCTCGCCTTGCAGGGCGAATACCGCTTCGAGGCTGCCGAAATCATCCGCCAGGGCGGCGTAAGCAGGTTCCAGGTTCCAACCCGCCATCAGAGCGCATCCCCGTAGCGTTGTTTACGTGCATAAAGCTTGTCGGCCTTGGTTTGCAGCCACTGCAACAAGGCATTTTCTTCAGCGAGGATCTGGCGCAACGGCTGCTGGAAGTAGCCTTTGAGGAAGCGCAACTTGTCACGACGCGTCAGGCCGATGTCCAGCGCCGAGAAGTACAACGCGGCCAGGTCTTTGTCGCGCCAGCGATGACTGATTTTGTCGCGGGTCTGGGCGCGGTGCAGGTCGATCACCGACAACTTGAAGTTATCAGCCGTCACCGGCGTATCGGTGTGCAACAGGAAGTGGCAGATGTAGCAATCCCGATGGTTGACCCCACCGCGATGCATCATGCCGGTCATGCGCGCCACTTCGGCGATCAGCGCGCGCTTGAGGCGCGGCGCGGGCGGCTGCTTGAGCCAGTCGATGCTGAAATCTTCCAGGCTGACAGTCGGCGCCAGTTCTTCAGTGATGATGAACGAGTGCTGGTCGGCCGGGTTGCTGCCGCGCTCGCCGTACGCCACGGCGGTCATGGTCGGCACGCCGATCTGCTGCAGGCGCTGGATGGCCTGCCACTCCTGGCCCGCACCGAGCACCGGCAGCTTGGCGGTGACCAGATTCTTGACGATCTCGCCCCAGCCGATGCCACGGTGGATCTTCACGAAATAGCCACGCCCATCCACCTCGGTGCGCAAGGTGCGCCGGGCTTCAAGTTCACGGTACACCTCGCCTTCCAGCCGCTCGACTTCGGCGAAGGCATCACGCCCGGCCCAGAGGGTCTTGAACGGTTCGGCAAGCATCAACTTCATCGTTTTGGCTCCGCCAGAATCACATCCGCCGCGTGCTGCGGCATGCTGTAGAGGTCGGCCGTCTCGGCGTACGCCAACCCATTACGGCCCCAGGCCGCGCGCTGTGCAGTGTCGGTGAGCATGCGTGTCAGGTAGTGGTTGAGCTGCGTTTGATCGAACGGCTCGTCCAGCACCAACCCACTGTCGGCCTCGCTGATGTAATGGGCGTAACCACACACCGCCGAGACCAGCACCGGCAACCCGGCCACCAGGGCTTCGAGCAACACGGTGCCGGTGTTTTCGTTGTACGCCGGGTGGATCAACAGGTCGGCGCCCAGCAGGAAACGCGGAATATCGCTGCGCCCTTTGAGGAACTGCACGTTATCGCCCAGCCCCAACGTAGCACTCTGCAATTGGAATACTTTGGGGTCGTCCTGGCCAATTACAAACAGACGCGTGCGTTTTTTCAGTTCCGCCGGTAAGGCGGCCACGGCCTTGAGGCTGCGGTCGACGCCCTTGGTCTTGAAGCCGGAACCGATTTGCACCAGCAGCAAGTCGTCGCCGGCGAGGTTGAATTCCTGGCGGAAACCTTCGCGGATCTCGGCGGCATTCGGCGGCGCGCGGCGGTCCTGGGCGATGCCCGGCGGCAGCAGGTGGAAGCGCTCCAACGGGGTGTCGTAATGCTTGATGAACAGCGGTTGCTGCACTTCAGAGATCATCAGGATTTCAGTCTTGGCGTCCCTGGCGAACACCGCGCGCTCGTACTCGGCAAAGTGGCGGTAACGGCCAAAGCGTTTGTACAGCGAATGGCGCAGGTTTTGCGCCTTGTCTTCAAAGCAGCCATCGGCGGCGTAGTACACGTCCAGACCGGGCATTTTGTTGAAGCCGATCAGACGGTCCACCGGGCGTTTGGCCAGGTCGGCTTCCATCCAGGCGCTGAGCTTTTCATTGCGCCGATGGTTGAAGAACGCCTTGACCGGCGCCACCAGCACTTCGAAGCCGGGCGGAATGTCGCCTTCCCAGATCAGCGTGTAGACACGAATCTGATGGCCGCGCTGCTGGCACTCCAGGGCGATACGCATGAAGTCGCGCTGCAGGCCACCGAAGGGGAAATATTTGTACAGAACAAAAGCCAGTTGCATCAGTGCAGCTCCTCAGCCAGTAACAACGTGCTCAGTCGGCTTGCCACACGCTCAGGGTTCAGGCGCGTGAAGCACAGGGGCGACTCGCGCTTGATGTCGAACCGACGCAGGTCGTCGGCCGTTGGTTGATAGGTACAGTGTTTTTGCAGGCACGGCGCGCACGGGAAGTCGCTGGCCAGGTGAATCTGGCCCTTGCCATAGGCGCCGGTCAGGCCGGGGTTGGTGGGGCCGAACAGGGAAATGGTCGGCACGTCCAACGCTGCGGCCAGATGACCCAGGCCCGTGTCCACCGCCACGCAGGCACGGGCGCCGGCCAGCACGCGGGCCACGCCGGCCAGGTTGAGCTTGGGCAGCACTTCGGCGTGTTGCAGGCCATGGGCCAAGCGCTCGGCACGGGCTTTTTCGTCGGCATTGCCCCACGGCAACTTCACGTCCACGCCCAGGCGGCCCATGCGCTCGGCCAGCTCGCGCCAATAGGCTTCGGGCCAATGCTTGGTGTCCCAGGTGGTGCCGTGCAGCAGCAGCACAAATGGTTTTTTCGGCGGCAGGCCGAGCAGCTTTTCAGTGCTCAGGCCGTAGTCGCCCAGCCCTTTGGGCAGGTCGTAGCCCAGCGCAACGGCGAACAGCTGGCGCAAACGCTCCACCGCATGCTGCCCACGGGCCACGGCCAAACGGCGCGAGTAGAAACGTGCAGCGATGGGTTCGCGTGCAGAATGCTTGTCGAAACCCGCGACCGGAGCGCGCACGTAGCGCGTCAGCCAGGCGCTTTTCAGCAGGCCTTGGGCGTCAATCACCAAGTCATACTTGGTCGACTGAACACGCTGCTTGAACCGTCGCCACTCGCCGCTCTTGATGGTTTGCCAGATGTTTTTGCGCCAGCGACGAATTGCCACCGGGATCACCTGGTCCACCGCCGGGTGCCAGGTGGGGATCTCGGCAAAGCCTTCTTCCACCACCCAGTCAAAGCGAATGCCGGGGATCGCCCGCGCCGCGTCGGTCAGTGCCGGCAAGGCGTGGATCACGTCGCCCAGGGATGAGGTCTTGACTACCAGTACTCGCAAACTAACGGACCTCGACCACGGAGCCTTGCAACCGCTGCAACGCGTCGCTGACCGGCTGCGGCAGCAGCTGGCGCAGGCAATTGTAGTGGCCGAAACGGCAAGTACGCTCAAAACACGGACTGCAATCCAGGCCCAGGCGCACCACTTCGACCTTGTCGGCCAACGGAGGTGTGAAGCCAGGCGAGGTCGAGCCGTACACCGCCACCAGTGGGCGGTTCAACGCGGCAGCCACGTGCATCAGCCCGGAGTCGTTGGACACCACCGAGTCGGCGCAGGACAGCAGGTCGATGGCTTCGGCCAGTGACGTGTCGCCGCTGAGGTTCACCGCTTCTTCACGCAGCCCAGGGATCAGGCGCTGACGGATGTCCTCGCCCACCGAGTGATCGTTTTTCGAGCCGAACAACCACACCTGCCAGCCTTCGCGAATCTTCATCTCGGCAACTTTGGCGTAATGCTCCGACGGCCAGCGCTTGGACTCGCCAAACTCCGCGCCTGGGCACAGCGCCAACACCGGACGGTCGAGCATCAGGCCGAACTTGGCCAGGGCCGCGTCACGGGTCACCGGGTCGATCTGCAAGCTGGGGCGCGGATACGGCGTCGGCAGCTCGGCACCAGGCTCGTAGGCCAGGGCCATGAAGCGCTCGATCATCAGCGGGTAGCGTGCTTTGTCGAGGGTGCGCACATCGTTGAGCAATACGTAGCGAAACTCGCCGCGCCAGCCGGTGCGTTTGGGGATGCCGGCGAAATACGGCACCAGCGCCGACTTGAGCGAGTTGGGCAACAGGATCGCCTGGTCGTACTGGCCGACCATGGATTTGCCGATGCGCCGGCGCGTCGCCAATTCGAGGGCACCGTGGCCGAGCGGGAAGCTCAAGGCCTTGCGCACCTGGGGCATACGCTCGAGGATCGGCCGGCTCCACTCGGGGGCGAGCACGTCGATTTGGCAGTCGGGATGACGCTGTTTGAGGCACTGGAACAGTGTCTGCGCCATCACCATGTCACCGACCCAACTGGGCCCAACGATCAGAATATTCATGTAGTTTCCACAAACGATGCGGGGAGGCTTATGCCTCCCCGCATCGACAATTATCCTAGGTTGCGGTAGCCACGGAACCGCTTTGTGTGGGGGGGGGGGGGGGGGGGGGGGGGGGGG
>NZ_JANLOF010000089.1:0-53982 GCF_025466135.1 Pseudomonas sp. 14P_5.3_Bac1
CTCCCACATTTGGATCTCAGCAACAGATACACGCTGGCCGAGCCCAGGCGAGGTGCCGAGTGGGGCACAGACCTTTTGGTTACTTTTGGCTGGGCCGGCATTCCGGGCGTTTGCCAAAAGTGACCCGCAGTAAGAGCGGAACCCTACGAAGCCGTTACCGCAGCAACGGACATGCACCCCGACCCTAAGGGTTCTTAACACCAACCAAACTCATCAACCCCGCCAACGGAAAATCCCCCTCAAGCTCCGCAAGGCTGGCAGTGTGCATCGGTTGCGGCTGACGCAGATGACCATGCTGCAAAAAGCTGATCAAGCTGCCCACCAACGGCTGATGGCTGACCAGCAGCACGTTGTCATCGGTGTCGAGCTTTTCCAAGACCTGCAACGGACTGCTGTCAGGCGTCAACCACGGCACGGTACGAATCTGCGGCTCAAACCCCAAGGCGTCACGCACCAAGTGGGCAGTTTGCTGCGCACGCACATACGGACTGGCGAGGATGGCGCTGATCGGCTGGCCGATCAGGTGCGCGGCACTGCGCAACACTTCGCCGCGGCCATGCTCGGTGAGGTTGCGCTCGGCGTCGGTGCGCGCATGCCCTTGGGCTTCACCGTGACGCAAAATCCACAGCTTCACAGCTTTGGCTCTTCATCACGCACCGGGTGCGGCGCCGGCGGCACGCTGTGGGCGGCTTCACCCTCGGGTGCACGCGGGGTTGGCCAATCGGCGAAGGGCCAGGGTTTCTGCTCGGTGTGGAAGCTGCCGAAACGACCGATCTGCGCGAGGAACTGGCTGAGGCTGTCGCCAAAATTCATCAGGCCCAGGTTCGGCGCGCCGTAGACCAGGCGATACACCAACTGCACCACCACCAGCGCGCCCAGCAGGAACTGCGCGACTTGCCACACCAGGGCAAACACCAGCATCCACAGGATACGCAGGAGAATGGACTCGTATTTCGGGGCCGCTTTGGGATCGTTCATGGCGCGTTCCTCAGTTGAAACCACTGGTGGAAATAAAGTCGACATCGGTCTTGGGCTCGGCGCGCATCAGCAACTCGATGACTTGGTTCAAGGTGCGCCCTTCAAACAGGATCGCGTGCAGCCCGGCGACCAGCGGCATATACACGCCGACTTCCTGAGCCTTGGCCTTCAGCACTTTAAGCGTGTTGACGCCTTCGGCAACTTCGCCCAGGCGCGTGACCGCGTCTTCCAGGCTCAAGCCCTGGCCCAGCGCGAAACCGACCTGGTAGTTGCGGCTTTTCGGCGACGAGCAGGTCACGATCAAATCACCCACGCCTGCCAGGCCCAGGAAAGTCATCGGGTTGGCGCCCTGGTTCACCGCAAAGCGGGTCATCTCTGCCAGCGCGCGAGTGATCAGCATGCTCTTGGTGTTCTCGCCCATGCCCAGGGCCACGGCCATGCCGGCGATGATCGCGTAGACGTTTTTCAGCGCCCCGCCCAGTTCGACACCAAAGCGGTCGCCGCTGGCATAGACGCGGAAGGTGCGGCCATGCAACACCGCCTGGACGCGTTCACATAACTCCTCATCTTCACTGGCGACCACGGTGGCCGTCAGCGCGTGCTCGGCGACTTCCCGCGCCAGGTTCGGCCCGGACAGCACGCCAATGCGCGCCTGAGGGGCGATATCTTCGAGGATTTCGCTCATCAGCTTGAAGGTGTGCGCCTCGATGCCCTTGGTCAGGCTGACCAGCAGCTTGCCCGCCAGGCGTTCGGCGTGAGGCGCCAGCACTGAGCGCAAGGCGCTCGAAGGCAGTGCGACAAAGCACAGGTCACATTCAGCCAGCGTGGCCAGCAGATCGGTCACCGGTTCGACCGCCGCATGAATCTTGATGCCTTTAAGGTACCGGGGGTTTTCCCGATGAACGCGGATGGCCTCGGCCTGCTCGGGATCGCGCATCCATTGGCGCACCGCGTGGCCGTTCTCGGCCAGCAGGTTTGCCACGGCGGTACCAAAACTTCCGCCTCCCAGGACCGCAATAGGGCGCTGTTCAGTCATATGCAATCCGTTAATCCATACCAGTGGCGATGGCGGCATTATACGGGGCGACCCGCTTGCGGCCAGCCCCCGTATCAATTCCCGCGCTTGTCGGAAAATGCCACCGTTGGGTGAAGTAATTGCGCGGGCCACGACTGGCAAATGGCCCCACCTCAGTTAACATGGGCGGCTATCCGTAATTATCAAGGCCGTGCCGTGTATCTGGGCCCTCCTCCTCGCTCATCTCTATGGTTGATGCTGTTGTGCAGTGTGCCTGCCGTGGCGGATGACCTGTTTCTGGACAGTCAGCCGCTGCCACAGGTGCTGACGGCCACGCGTCTCAAGCAATCGGCCGCCGCCGTGCCCGGCAGCATGACCGTAATCGACAGCGAGCTGATCAAGGCCAGCGGCGCGCGGGACATCGCCGAGTTGCTGCGGCTGGTGCCGGGGATGATGGTCGGCTACACCACCGGCAACCAGGCGGCGGTGAACTACCACGGCACCAGCGCCAGCGATGCGCGGCGCATGCAGGTGTTGATCGACGGGCGTTCGGTGTACCGCGCGGGCCTGGCCACGGTGGACTGGAGCGATATTCCGGTGGCGATGGAAGACATCGAGCGTATCGAGGTGTTTCGCGGCCCCAACACAGTCAGCTATGGCGCCAATGCGCTGATGGCGGTGGTCAATATCCTCACGCGCTCGCCGTCCAACAGCCACGGTTCGCGGGTCAAAGTGATCCGTGGCGAACGTGGGGTCGACGACTTCTATGCCAGCCAGGGCATGGGCTGGGAAACCGGTGACTTGCGCCTGTCGATGTCCGGGCAACAGGACGATGGTTTTGACAGCGACGCCGTCGGCGCCGACCGCCGTGACAGCCGCCGCCTCAGCCGTTTCAGCCTGGCGGTGAACCAGACCCTGAACGCGCAGCAGAGCCTCGATTTGCAACTCGACGCCAAGGAAGGCAGCAACCAGCGCCCTTACACCTACACCCCGGTATTCGCCGGGATTACCGAAGGTGGCACCAATTCCGACGTAACGGCCAAGGACTACGCCGGCTCCGTGCGCTGGAACGTCGAGTTCAACCCCGAACACAGCCTGTATATCCAGGGATCAGCCCAGCAATGGGACCGCCAGCAGGTCTGGAAAGCCTGTGACGCCAAGGTGTCGTTCAGCCCGGAACTGACCCAACTGTGGCAGCTCAACCCCAACTACGCCGAGCAGTTGGCCCGCCACATGGACATCTACAGCAAGGGCACGGCCCCGTCCGGCACCGCCGCCGAACAAGCACTCGGCAACCAGGTGCTGGACCAGTGGCGCCAGGGTGCCAGCCAGAGCGTGTGCGGCAATATCGACCAAAGCACCCGCGAAAGCCGCTATGACATTGAGCTTCAGGACACCCTGAGCCTGTCCGACAGCCTGCGCCTGGTCAGCGGCATGAACTACCGCTACGACCGCGCCGATTCCGACACTTACTTCAACGGCACCCTCGACGACACCACCTGGCGCCTGTTCGGCCACCTGGAATGGCGCGCCAGCGAACACTGGCTGCTGCAAGGTGGCGCGATGTACGAAGACACCCACTTGAGCGGCAACTCGCTGACGCCGCGGGTGGCGGTCAATTATTTGATCAACCCGCGCCACGGCCTGCGCGCGGTGTATTCCGAAGCGATTCGCTCGCCGGACATGTTCGAGAACAACGTCAACTGGAGCTATCGCGTCACCAATCTCAGCTCCCCGGCCTATGGGCAAAACTCCGGGCAATATTTTGTGGTAACTCGCGGCCCCGGCAACCTCGATAAAGAGTTGATGCGCTCGCGCGAGCTGGGCTACAACGGCTTCTTTGCCGACCTTGGGCTGAATGTCGACGTGAAACTGTTCTACGACGAAATCACCGACATGATCAGCTCGCCACTGCGCAACAACCAATACATTGCCAGCAACGCCAACAGCGCACGGTTTACCGGCGCCGAGTCGCAGTTCGACTGGCGCATGAGCAACGCCGACCGCCTGCGGCTGACCTATGCTTACGTCGACGCCGCTTCAAGCAACCCGCTGGACAAGGCACAAACCGCACGCAACAGCGGCTCGGCCGGCTGGCTGCGTGAATGGGGCCAGGGCTGGTCCAGCGCGTTGTTCTACTATGGCGACGACGCGCTCAACAGGTATCGCTTCGAACGGGTCGACCTGCGGGTGGCCAAGCGCATTGCCTTGGGCAACGCCAATGTGGAGCTGGCCGGCATGTTGCAACAACGCCTCGATAACCAGCCCACCACCTGGGCCGACAACAATTACGACAGTCGCCACGTGCTCTACTTCAGCGCGGAGTTAGAGTTCTGACATGGGTGATCAGTCACGGATGATCCTGCGGTTTTTACCCCGGCTCTGGCGGCGAGGCGTGCTGTTGGCGTGCCTGCTGCTGAGTGCGCCGGTGTGGAGCGCCGACATCCTGCTGACCGCCGCCGAAGACGGTGCCGGCGTCCAGGCCTTCGCCCAGGCCCTTGCCCAGCGCCGCCCCGACGACCATGTGACCTTCACCCCGCTCAAAGACTTGCCGGCGCCGAGCCAGTTGCCAGCCAGCACCCGCCTGATCCTGTTGGACCTGCCCGGTCTTGACTGGCGCCTGCAGGATGCCCAGGGCCCGCCGACCCTGGTGCTGCGCATCAGCCGCCTGCAAGCTCGCCAGCGGCTGGGCAGCACACATCCGGCCAGAATCAGCCTGTTGTGGAGCGACCCGCCGCTGGAACGCCAGTTGAGGCTGATCGCCAGAATCCTGCCCCAATACCGACGCATCGGCGTGCTTTACGGCATCGACAGTGAATTCCTGCTGCAGGAGCTGCGTCAGTATGCGGCGCCCATGGGGCTGGAAATTGTGCCGCAGCGCTGGGACAACATTAATGACAGTCGCCCCTTGCTGAACCTGTTCAAGAACAGTGATGTGTTGCTCGGCCTTGACGACCCGCAGTTGTACAACCCCAAGACCGTGAAGAACCTGTTGCTCAGCAGCTATGCCCAGCAACTGCCGCTGGTGGGTCCCAATGCCGGGTTCGTCAAGGCCGGCAGCCTGGCCAGCACCTACAGCGACCAGGCTGACTGGCTCGACGTGCTCGACCGACTGCTGAACCACCCGCCGGCCAGTTGGCCACGCACGTTGTACCCGGAACACTTCAAAGTCGTGGGCAACCCGCAAGTCGCGCGCTCACTGGGCATCGAACAGGTTGACGAAGTCGCCGTCGCCGCCGGACTGGCCGAAGGAGAAAAACGCCCATGACCTTGCGTCGTCGTTGGGACATCAATACCCGCACCCAGCTCATCACCTTGGGCCCGGCGCTGTTGCTGACCCTGCTGCTGATCAGCTTCTTTACCTTCGTGCGTATTCAGGATTTGCGCCAGGAGCTGGACCACACCGGTCAGCTCATCGCCAACCAACTGGCCCCCGCCACCGAATACGGCGTGATTTCCGGCAACATCGATGTGCTCGATAGCTTGCTGCGCGCGACACTGGCCACGCCGCACGTGCGCTTCCTGGAGATTCAGGACAGCACCGAGAAAATCCTCTTGTACGTCGAACAGCCGTCGGAAAAGCACGACCATTCGCTGTCGGTGAAAGTGTTCCAGGCACCTATCCGTCTGCAACATATCCAGCTGGGCAATGACTTTTTCCAGGACAACCTCAACGAACCCAAGGCGCCGCGGGCGGATTACCTGGGCCGGGTGATCGTCGGCATGTCCAACGACGCGTTCAGCCAGCGCCAACAGGAGATTCTGTTCAAGGCCGGGATTCTCGCCCTGTTCGCCCTGCTGTTTACCTTCCTGCTCGCACGGCGCCTGGCCGCCAGCCTGTCGCAGCCGATCAGCGCCATGGGCCACGCGGTCAAAGCGATCCAGCAAGGCGACTACAAGACGCCGCTGCCGATCGTCGACGACTCGGAGCTCGGTGACCTGTCGCGCCATATCAACAACCTCGCCGAGGGCCTCAACCAGGCCAGCCGCGAGCAGCACCAGGCCATGGCCCAGTTGATCCAGACCCGCGAAGAAGCCGAGCGCGCGAACAATGCCAAGTCGGACTTCCTGGCGATGATGAGCCACGAGCTGCGCACGCCCATGAACGGCGTGCTGGGCATGTTGCAACTGCTGGAAACCACCGAGATGACCGAGGAGCAGACCGAGTACGCGGCGCTGGCCTCCGAGTCCACCGAACACTTGCTCAAAGTGATCAACGACATCCTCGACTTCTCGCGCATCGAGCGCGCCGCGCTGGAGCTGGAGCATATCCCGTTCAATCTGGCGGACCTGATCAGCAGCTGCGCCCAGGCCTTCCAGCACAGCGCCCAGCAACGCGGCCTGGCGCTGGCGCTGCCGATTCCGGCGGGCATGGAGTCCTTGCGGGTGCAGGGCGATCCGACGCGGATCCGGCAGATCCTGGTGAACCTGATCGGCAACGCGCTGAAGTTCACCGAGCATGGCACGGTCACCGTCGAGCCTCACTGGCAAACCCTCGACCATGAATTGGTGTGGTTCACCTGCACCGTGCGCGACAGCGGCATCGGCATTTCCGCCGAGCGTCTTGAACTGATGTTCGATGCGTTCCAGCAGGCCGACAGTTCCATTTCAAGACGTTACGGCGGCACCGGGCTGGGGCTGCCGATCGCCCGCACCCTCGCCGAACGCATGGGCGGCACGCTGCGCGCCCAGAGCGAAGAAGGCCGTGGCTCGGTGTTTACCCTGGAAATTCCGCTGGCCATCGACCAGCAAAGCCTGCCGACCATTGACCTGCATGCCGAAGGCAAAACCAGCGCCGGTAACGGCCGCCACGTGCTGCTGGTGGAAGACAACCCGGTCAACCGCACCGTGGTTGAAGCCATGTTGCGCAGCCTGGGCTTTGAAGTGAGCCTGGCCACCGACGGCGCCGAGGCGATCCGCAGTGCCGAGAGCCTGATATTTACCGCCATTCTGATGGATTGCCGCTTGCCGCTGATCGATGGCTATGAAGCCACCCGCCAGATCCGCCAACTGCCCGGCTGCGCCAATCTGCCGATTATTGCGCTCACCGCCAATGCGTTGCAGGGCGATCGCGAGGCCTGTTTGGCAGCCGGAATGAACGATTACCTGGCCAAGCCGTTCAAACGCACGGATTTGCAGCAAATACTGCAACGTTGGGTGCAATAGCGCTGCGCCATCAACCAACTGCGACTGGCGTGAAACACGAAAGTGCGGCAGTCTTAGGCACCCGAACGGGCCTATAAACAGGCTCGGTTTAAAATTTCAGTGAACAAGTGTACATTCAGTGCCTTGACGCTGTGACTTTCACTACAACGCAATAGTCTATGTGTAGGCTGCCGACATGAGGCATGAACGCTTCATTCGGTTCGGGAAGATTTGCCCTACCCTGCCGCATGGGATTATTGAGGAGCTCGCATGACCAAACAAAACGCCTTTACTCGGGAAGACCTGCTGCGCTGCAGTCGCGGTGAGCTGTTCGGCCCAGGTAACGCGCAACTGCCCGCCCCGAACATGCTGATGGTGGATCGCATCACCCATATCAGCGAAGAGGGTGGCAAGTACGGCAAAGGTGAATTGGTCGCCGAGCTGGATATCACCCCTGACCTGTGGTTCTTTGCCTGCCATTTCGAAGGCGACCCTGTCATGCCAGGTTGCCTGGGCCTCGACGCCATGTGGCAACTGGTCGGCTTCTACCTGGGCTGGCAAGGCCTGCCGGGCCGCGGCCGGGCACTGGGTTCGGGCGAAGTGAAGTTCTTCGGCCAGGTCCTGCCGACCGCCAAGAAAGTCACCTACAACATTCAAATCAAGCGCGTCCTCAAGGGCAAGCTGAACCTCGCAATCGCCGATGGTTCGGTCACTGTCGACGGTCGCGAGATCTATACTGCCGAAGGCCTTCGGGTCGGCGTATTCACTTCCACTGACAACTTTTAAGGGTTATCCGCATGCGCCGCGTCGTTATCACTGGTCTGGGCATTGTTTCTTGCCTGGGCAATGACAAAGAGACCGTCACCGCTAACCTGCGTGCAAGTCGCCCTGGCATCCGCTTCAACCCGGAATATGCCGAAATGGGTCTGCGTAGCCAGGTTTCCGGCTCCATCGACCTGCCCCTCGAAGAACTGATCGATCGCAAGATCTATCGCTTCGTCGGCCACGCTGCCGCCTACGCCTACCTGGCCATGAAAGACGCCATCGCCGATTCCGGCCTGAGCGAAGACCAGGTATCGAACGTACGCACCGGCCTGATCGCCGGCTCCGGCGGCGCATCGACCCTCAACCAGATGGAAGCGCTGGACATCCTGCGCGAAAAAGGCGTGAAACGCGTTGGCCCGTACCGTGTAACGCGGACCATGGGCAGCACCGTTTCGGCCTGCCTGGCCACGCCGTTCCAGATCAAGGGCGTGAACTACTCGATCTCCTCCGCGTGCGCCACCAGTGCTCACTGCATCGGCACTGCGGTCGAGCAGATCCAGCTGGGCAAGCAAGACATCGTTTTCGCCGGCGGCGGTGAAGAAGAGCATTGGAGCCAGTCGTTCCTGTTCGACGCCATGGGCGCGCTGTCCACCCAGTACAACGAAACCCCGGAAAAGGCCTCCCGCGCCTACGACGCCAAGCGTGACGGTTTCGTCATCGCCGGCGGTGGCGGCATGGTCGTGGTCGAGGAGCTGGAACACGCTCTGGCCCGCGGTGCGAAGATCTACGCGGAAATCGTCGGTTACGGCGCCACGTCCGACGGCTACGACATGGTTGCGCCAAGCGGCGAAGGCGCTATCCGTTGCATGCAGATGGCCATGTCCACCGTGGATACGCCAATCGACTACCTGAACACCCACGGCACTTCGACCCCGGTCGGCGACGCCAAGGAAATGGAAGGCGTGCGTGCGGTATTCGGCGACAAGGCTCCGGCCATCAGCTCCACCAAGAGCCTGTCTGGTCACTCCCTGGGCGCCGCTGGCGTTCACGAAGCGATCTACTGCCTGCTGATGATGGAAGGCAACTTCATGGCCGGTTCGGCCAACATCGAAGAGATCGACCCGGTCGTCGCCGATATGCCGATCCTGACCAAGACCGTCGAGAACGCAAAAATCGACACCGTGATGAGCAACAGCTTCGGCTTCGGTGGCACTAACGCCACCCTGGTGCTGAAACGCTGGCAGGGTAAGTAAGACCTGTAAGCTGAGCATGTGAAAAAGCCCCGACTGGTTCGGGGCTTTTTTATGGGTGGCTGGATTTGAGACCGAGTCGCCGCATCGCAGGCAAGCCAGCTCCCACATTTGACTGTGGTCACACATCAAAGTGTGGGAGCTGGCTTGCCTGCGATAGCGTCAACTCGGTTTACGGCCCTACACCGAAAACCGCGCCACCATCGTGTTCAGATCCACCGCCAACCGCGACAGCTCCTGGCTCGCCGCACTGGTCTGATTCGCCCCGGTCGACGTCTGATGCGCCAAATCGCGAATATTCATCAAGTTGCGATCCACCTCGCGCGCCACCGCGGCCTGCTGCTCCGACGCGCTGGCAATCACCAGGTTACGCTCGTTGATCAGCGTAAACGCCGACGCAATCTCTTCCAGCGCCGTGCCCGCCGACTTGGCGATGCCCAACGTGGACCGTGCCCGCGTATTGCTCTGCTGCATCGAACTCACGGCCTGATCGGTGCCCTGTTGAATTGCGCTGATCATCTGCTCGATTTCCTGGGTCGACTGTTGCGTGCGGTGGGCCAAGGCCCGCACTTCATCGGCGACCACCGCAAACCCACGCCCGGCGTCCCCGGCGCGGGCCGCTTCAATCGCCGCATTCAAGGCCAGCAAATTTGTCTGCTCGGCAATTGAGCGAATCACATCCAGCACTTTGCTGATGCCATACACCTTTTGCGCCAGCTCCTCGACCTGGGTCGCATTGGCGGTCACATCCGTGGCCAGGGCCTCGATCGACTCGACCGTCTGGTGCACCTGTTCACGCCCCTGCTGGGCAATGCGGTCAGACTCACGCGAGGCTTGTGACGTCGCCACGGCGTTGCTCGCCACCTCTTCCACCGCCGCCGTCATCTGATTAACCGCTGTCGCCGCCTGCTCGATTTCCTGATTCTGCTGGTGCAAGCCGCGGGTAGCGTCTTCGGTGACGCAACTGAGCTCTTCGGACGCCGAGGCCAATTGGTTGGACGATTCGGCAATGCGCCGAATGGTGTCGCGCAGGTTCTCCTGCATACCTTTGAGCGCCTGCTGCAAACGTGCCGGCTCGTCGCTGCCCGTCACGCTGATCTCACCCGTCAAGTCGCCACTGGCCACGCCCTGGGCGATTTTCAACGACTGTGCCAGCGGCAGCACGATACTGCGAGTCAGCCACACCGCCAGCCCGATGGTGATCAGCGCGGTGACCACGATCATGCCGACCACCCAAGTGCGAGATTGAGCGAACACCCGTTGCGCCAGGCTCGCAGCCTGATTGGCACTGGCCTTGTTCAAGGCCACCAGGTCGTGCAGCGTCCCGGCCATCTCATCGGCAAGTTGATTCATCTCGCCGTTGACCACCTTGATTGCGTCTTCCAACCGATTGGCCTTGGAGAACGTCATGACCTGCTCCTGGCGCTGCAGGTATTGCTGCTCCCCGGCCTTGAAGCGATCAAACAGCGTGCGCTCTTCGGGCAACACAATCAGCGCTTCATAAAGGGTTTGCGCACGGTTCAGGCCACTTTTGAGCTCGGTGAGTTTCTGCTCGTTCTGCGCCAGCGCCTGTGGGTCACGATTGACCAGCAAGCGCAGGGTCAGCGCACGAACACGCAACAGGTCCTGGCTCATCTCCCCCACCGCCATCACGCTGGGCAACCAGTTGTTTTCGACCTGATCCGACTGCTGGCGCATATTGGCCATCTGCAACAGGGCAAAGCCGCCCAAGGCGAACACCATCAATGCCAGCACGCCAAAGCCCAAACCGGCGCGGGGGGCGATATTCAGACTACGCATACTCATTGCCTGGATTCCTTCCAAATGCGCTGCATCCACCTGCAGCGGGTCTCCTGAAAGGTATCGGCCCGTGTTCAAGATTGCGTAAGACGAAAAGGCGATATCAATGTGCTTGCTCATCGCGAGCTGATTTCGGCAGAACCGCCAGGAAGTTGTCTCGCGCTACCTTGCGGGCTACCTCCTCGGGCAGAGCGTCGAGAAAGGGTGCAAAGCGATGCATTTCCTTACCGAGCTTGCTGAAGCGCCCTACAACATCCGAACCCAGCATAAAACGCTCCGGGAAGCGCTCTACCAGCTCTACCCACTCGGGCCGAGGCTTGCCCGCTTCATCGAGCAAGTACGGCGTGAGCATGCTCCAGGACAGGTCAATGTAGAGATTGGGGTACGCCTCAAGCAGGCGGTTCAAGGTCGGCAGAAGAAAGTCCATCTGCACCTGATGACGGTGAATCTCTTTGCTGGTGCCGGCATGGGCCCAGATAAAGCGGGTGTGCGGGTGGTTGCGCAGCGATTCTTCCACCTCCGGCAGGTACAGCGGGTTGCGCTCGCGCTTGGAGGTAATGTTGGCGTGCAGCATCACCGGCAGATCGTTTTCGGCGGCGAGGTGATAGATGCGCCTCATGGCTTCGTTGTTGGCGCGCGGGGTGTCGCCGGCGGTCAAGGCCGTGAGGTCATCGTGGCGCGTGAACACCTCACCGATGCCCTGCCAAAGCCCGGGGTTGAGATCCAGCATGCGCTGGATATGGGCCGCGGAATTTTTGTCGTTAGGGTTGAAGCCGGATAAAAACGGGTGAAAGTGCCGACGCTGCTCAGGTGTGAGTTTGTTCACCGCAGCCGCAACGATCACGTCAGTGGCGCTGTACCAATAGGCATCGGCATCGTCCCCGGCGTAGTAACGCGGGCGCTTGGGTTCGTCTTCGTGCCATTTTTTAGCGACGGGAATACCGGAAATCATCACGTGTTCGATGTGGGCGTCGGCCATCGCCTTGAGCAATGTATCCATGCCCGCCGTTTCCTGGAAAAAATCCACGTAGTGCAGGTGCGCGTCGCTGTAGGCATAGTCGCGCGCCTGCACCGCAACGCTGGCGGCGGCGAGCAGCAGGGCGAGACTCAGGCGGGTCAGGGGCACGGTAGAACCTCAATATCGGCTAATACGGGTAGACCGTGTGCCCTGCGCCACGGTTCATCGGCCAAAAAACGCGGAACACCTAAGTGCCAGCATGTTCTATAACTGCATGACCTTCATCCTGCCAACCTTGTGAGGTTCACCATGCCTGTTACCGTCAACACCCTGAACCACGACAATTTTCGCCACAGTGTGAACATCAATAACCACGAACTGTTCACCGACCTGCCCAAGAGCCTGGGCGGCGACGACTCGGCGCCCTCCCCCCACGACTATTTCGATGCTGCCCTGGCCTCGTGCAAGGCCTTGACCGTCAAGCTCTACGCCCAGAAGAAAGACATCCCGCTGACCGGCGTGACCGTGGAAGTCACCCACGACAGCACCGAGGAGCAAAAAGGCAAATACAAACTCAACGTCAAGCTGACCCTCAAAGGCGTGCTCACCGACGCACAGCGCGATGAGCTGCACCACGTCGCCGATCGCTGCCCGGTACACAAACTGATGACCACCGCCGACGTCACCATCGAGACCACACTGTCCGAAGGCGCTTTCAGCCAATAGCGCCAACCTCCCGTCGAGCGGGTTATGCTCTTGGTCATCCAACCCGCTCAGACAGGGACGCACCATGCCCATCCTCACCGTGATCCGCCCGCGCGCCGAAGAGGTCGAGGGCCAGCCGATCCTGCGCCCGCTGCCGTCGCGCGAATGCCGCAGCGTCGGGCCTTTCGTGTTTTTCGATCACATGCTGCTCACGCGCTATGCGCCGGGTACCGGCATGAACATCCGCCAGCACCCGCATATCGGGTTGTCCACGCTGACGTATTTGTTTGAGGGCGCGCTGCAGCACAAGGACAGCCTCGGCTCGGACCAGGTGGTGCAGGCCGGCGACGTCAGCTGGATGACCGCCGGCAGCGCGATTGCCCACGTCGAACGCACGCCCGAGGCACTCAAGGCCGACGGATTAAGCCTGCACGGGCTGCAAGTGTGGCTGGCCTCCCCCAAGGACCACGAAACCGGACCCGGGCATTACAGCCATCACGCGGCGGCGAGCTTACCGATCAGTGACAACCTGGGCGTGCAGATTCGCCTGATCGCAGGCGCCGGCTTCTGCCTCAAATCGCCGGTGCCGGTGCTCTCGCCCACCGTGTATGCCGAAGTGCAGATGCAGACGGCCACGACGCTGCTGATCCCGGATGAATACGAGGAACGGGCGGTGTATGTGCTGGAGGGTGAAGCGCAGTTGGACGGTGAGGCCTTGGCAGTGCATAGCCTGGTTGTCCTGCCTGCCGGGCAGGAAATGACGCTGTTCGCTGAAAGTGATTGCCACCTGGTGGTGTTTGGCGGCGCGCCGCTGGACGGGCCACGGCGGATCAACTGGAATTTTGTCGCGAGCGACCCGGCGATGATCGAACAGGCGCGGCAACGATGGGCGGCCGGGGATTGGCCGACGGTGCCGGGGGAAACTGAAAGAATTGAGTTGCCTGGGAGATAGCCATCGGGGGCAAGCCCCCTCCCGCACTTGAACTGTGAATACATTCAAAATGTGGGAGGGGGCTTGCCCCCGATGAGGCCCTAACAGGCGCCGAAGATTCAGCCCTTGAACACTTCATCCAG
Source organism: Pseudomonas sp. 14P_5.3_Bac1 (assembly GCF_025466135.1). Classification (NCBI taxonomy): domain Bacteria; kingdom Pseudomonadati; phylum Pseudomonadota; class Gammaproteobacteria; order Pseudomonadales; family Pseudomonadaceae; genus Pseudomonas; species Pseudomonas sp. 14P_5.3_Bac1. Next base: position 13,691 of record NZ_JANLOF010000089.1, read on the forward strand.
CAAGTTATGCATCGACTGGAACGCCCGCGCAGCGGTCTTCGCGTCATACATCATCTTGCCCGGCACATTGGCGTGCGGGTCGGTGAAGGAATGCACGGCGCCGCCGTAGCTCAGCAGTTGCCAATCCACACCGGCCGCGTTCATTTCATCTTCAAACGCTGGCAGTTGCTCTTTCGGCACCAAGGGGTCGGACGCACCGTGCAGCACCAACACCGCGCCTTTGATGTTCTTCGCATCCGCCGGGTTCGGCGTGTCGAGGGTGCCGTGGAACGACACGGCGGCCTTCAACGGGGCGCCGGTACGCGCCAGCTCCAGGGAGCAGCAACCGCCGAAGCAGAAACCAAAGGTCGCGAGCCTGGAGGTATCCACCGCCGCCTCGCTCTGGCCTTGCAGTTGCTCGAAGGCCGCCTGCATGCGCTTGTTCAGCAGCGGGCGATCATTCTTCAACGGCATCATGGCCGCGCCGGCTTCATCGCCATTGGAGGGGCGCACGGTTTGGCCGTACAGGTCGGCGATCAGCACCACGTAGCCCTTGGCAGCCACGCTCTTGGCGATCTCTTCAGCACCGGCACTCACACCCATCCAGTTCGGCGCCATCAGCAGACCCGGCAGCGGGCCCTTATGGCTGGCATCGAACGCCAGGCGGCTTTCATAAGACTGGCCATCAATCTGATAGACCACGGAACGCACAGTGACTTGGCTCATCATTTACTCCAGTTGAGATGCGTAGAACGAAAAAACCCGCCGAAGCGGGTTTTTTTACAACGGTGTTAAACCGACAGTTCAACCAACAGCTTGTTCAGTCGGCGCACGTAGGCGGCCGGGTCTTTCAGGCTGTCACCAGCGGCGAGCGCCGCCTGGTCGAAGAGGATGTGCGACAGGTCGCCAAAACGCTCTTCGCTTTGCTCGCCATCGAGTTTCTCGATCAGCGGGTGAGCCGGGTTGAATTCGAAGATCGGCTTGGAATCCGGAACCTTCTGACCGCTGGCTTCAAGGATCTGACGCATCTGCATGCCCAGGTCCTGCTCGCCGATGGCCAGAATCGCCGGAGAGTCGGTCAGACGGTGGGAAACCCGCACTTCGCTGACAGCATCGCCCAAGGCGGTCTTGATTCGTTCAACCAGGCCTTCTTTGGCCTTGGCGACTTCTTCGGCTTCTTTTTTCTCTTCTTCGGAGTCCAGGTTACCCAGGTCCAGGTCACCACGGGCCACGTCGACGAAGGTTTTGCCGTCGAACTCGCTGAGGTAGCTCATCAGCCACTCATCGATACGGTCGGTCAGCAGCAGCACTTCGATGCCTTTCTTGCGGAAGACTTCCAGGTGCGGGCTGTTTTTGACCTGCGCGTAGGTTTCACCGGTCAGGTAGTAGATCTTGTCCTGACCTTCCTTGGCGCGCGCCAGGTACTCGGCCAGCGACACAACCTGCTCACCGTCATCACCCAGGGTGGACGCAAAGCGCAGCAGGCCGGCGATTTTTTCCTTGTTGGCAAAATCTTCCGCCGGGCCTTCTTTCATGACCTGGCCGAAGTTTTTCCAGAAGCTCTTGTATTGCTCTGGCTCGTTCTTCGCCAGTTTCTCCAGCATGTCGAGCACGCGCTTGGTCAGCGCCGACTTCATGGAGTCGATGATCGGGTCTTTCTGCAGGATTTCGCGCGACACGTTCAACGACAGGTCGTTGGAGTCGACCACACCTTTGATGAAGCGCAGGTACAACGGCAGGAAGGATTCCGCCTGGTCCATCACGAACACGCGCTGCACGTACAGCTTCAGGCCTTTTGGCGCTTCACGCTGGTACAGGTCGAACGGCGCACGGGCCGGTACGTAAAGCAGCGAACTGTATTCCAGCTTGCCTTCGACCTTGTTGTGGCTCCAGCTCAGCGGGTTTTCGTAGTCGTGAGCGATGTGCTTGTAGAACTCCTGGTATTCCTCGTCCTTCACCTCAGTGCGAGGACGGGTCCACAGGGCGCTGGCACGGTTGACCACTTCCCATTCCTGGGCAGGTTTCTCTTCGCCCTCGACAGCCGCCTGTTCTTTAGGCAGCTCGATTGGCAAAGCAATATGGTCGGAGTACTTCTTGATGATGTTGCGCAGACGGTAACCGTCGGCGAATTCATCTTCACCGGATTTGAGGTGCAGCACGATGCGGGTGCCACGGTCAGCTTTGTCGATGGTGGCGATTTCGAACTCGCCCTCACCTTTGGAGGACCAGTGCACGCCTTCGCTGGCGTCGAGGCCGGCGCGACGGCTGAACACTTCAACCTTGTCGGCGACGATGAAGGCCGAGTAGAAGCCCACACCGAACTGACCGATCAGGTGCGAATCTTTTTTCTGGTCGCCCGACAGGTTTTTCATGAAATCGGCGGTGCCGGATTTGGCGATGGTGCCCAAATGGGTGATCGCGTCTTCGCGGCTCATGCCGATGCCGTTGTCTTCGAGGGTGACGGTCTTGGCGTCTTTGTCGAAGCTCACACGGATTTTCAGTTCGGCGCCACCTTCCAGCAACTCAGGCTTGGACAGGGCTTCGAAACGTAATTTGTCGACAGCGTCTGAGGCGTTCGAGATCAATTCGCGAAGGAAGATTTCCTTGTTGGAATACAGCGAATGGATCATGAGGTGCAGCAGCTGCTTCACCTCGGTCTGGAAGCCCAGGGTTTCCTTTTGAGTTTCCACACTCATGGTCATCAAACTCCAATTGGATGGCAGTGGCCGCGCCCTTGAGGGTTGGCGGCGGGTTGTCATCAAAGTTGGGGGCTAAGACCAGGATTTCAAGGGCGCGCCGATTCCTCAATCTTGAAATGTGCGCGGGCGGTGGCAATCGGTTCGGCCGGGGTACTTTGCCAGGCGGTGATCGCCACATTGGCAACTCGGCGGCCCTGGCGCCATACCTGGCATTTGGCGTAAGTGTCGCGAAACTGGCCGGCACGCAGGTAATCGAGGGAAAAGTCGATGATTTTCGGAATGCCGGGCGAGCCGGTAAACACCAGCAGGTGCAACGCCGCCGACAACTCCATGAACCCGGCAATCACGCCACCGTGCAGCGCCGGCAATATCGGGTTACCAATGTTGTCCTTGTTGGCCGGCATACGAAACAGCAATTCATCTCCCAGCCGCGTGCACTCAATGCCGATCAGCTTGGCGTAGGGAATCAGGTCGAGCAGCGCCTCATAGTTACCGCGCTCATGGGCCTGTTCGAGGCGGGTTTTGAATCGGTGTGTCATGCCCGCTCTCCCTTGATGGTGCTGCCCAGCCCTTGGGTGCCCTTGAGGCGCTTGCCCATGCGCATGAACGTGCCCACCACATGGGCAATCGGCTGTTGCGGGTCCTCCTGATAAGCAAAACCACGGGTGAAGATCACGTCGGTGGTCACCCGGTAACAGTGCGCAAAGCCATAAACAGGTTTGTGCGGTTCGGCGGGGTGCATGTAGTCAACGCGCAGGTCCAGGGTTGGGCACACCTCGAACTCGGGCAATACACACAGGGTTGCCATGCCGCAGGCCGTGTCCATCAAGGAGGTCAATGCGCCGCCGTGAATCACGCCGGTCTGGGGATCACCGACGATATGCGGGCCGTAAGGCAGGCACAGCGTCATGCCTTCGTCGCTGGCAGCATGGACGGTGATGCCCAGCACCCGGCAATGGCGCAGCGCCGAAACAAAGCGCGTGGCACGGGCTAACAGGGGATTTTCGGTCATGTGGTCTAGACTCTTATTAGTGTTGATCCGCGGAGTATGTCGTGCGGTTGAAAGTTCCTTGATCACCGGTGTTTATATATCTGGGGAATAAAAGGAACTAATGCTGACCCCCCAGGCTCGAAAGGCCAGTAGATATCTTCAATAAGGAGAAACACCCCATGCGCAAGACTTTAGCTATTTCCATGATGCTCGCCGCTGCCCTCGGCCTCGCTGCCTGCGATAAAAAATCCGAAGACAAAGCCCAAGATGCACAGTCGCATTCTGAGCAAGCTCAGAAGGACATGGCGAAAGCACAGGATAAAGTGAACGACGCTGCAAAAGAAAACGCCGATGCTGCCAAAGCTCAGGCTGATGCAAACGCTGAAAAAGCGAAAGAAGACGGTACCGCTACTCCAGTAGCACCTGCCAAGCCTTAATAGCCTGGCAATTGCTGCGAAAGAAAGCCCGCTTACATAGCGGGCTTTTCTTTGTCTGCTGTTTAGCCGTGGGTTAAAAGTTGGACTAACCGGACGCCCTAGTTAAGACACTGCGTCTTTAGCCACTTCGGACGCCGGCGTATCAGTCGGGGTATAGACTATCACCTGCAGTACGTCGGAATGAAACTCCCGACGGTACAACACCACCACGACCCCGCCGCTCATCAACATGAACAACCAGGGGCTGACAAACCAGGCGAGCATGGTCATGCCGAAATAATAAGCGCGCAGGCCAAAGTTGAATTGGTTGGCGGCCATCGAGATCACCCTGGCTGCTCGCAGCGCAAACGCTTTGCGCTCCTGCTCCGACACATGCCGCTCACCGATCATCGGCGCCGACCCCACCAGCACCGCGGCAAAGTTGTACTGGCGCATGCACCAACTGAAGGTGAAAAACGCGTAGACGAACACCAGCGCCAGGCACAGCAGCTTGATTTCCGACATGCCCTGGGACGCCTGCTGCACCATGGGGATGTCCGCCAGCAACGACACCGCCCGCTCGGACGCACCGAGCACGGTAAGAATGCCGGCGAGGATGATCAACGTGCTGGAGGCGAAGAACGAAGCGTTGCGCTCCAGGTTGCCGATCACGCTGGCGTCGGCGATGCGGTTGTCGCGCAGCAACATGCGGCGCATCCAGTCCTCGCGATACAAATGCAGCACGCTGGCCAGGCAGGCGGTGTCGCGGGCTTTCCAAGTGGCGTATCGGGTGTAACCCCCCCAGCACAGGACGAACCAGAGGGCGGCAAGCAGGTGGACCTGATTGGTTTCGATGAACGACATGCGGGGCCTTATGCACAATGGATGGAGACGAACGCGGGTCAAAATGTGGGAGCTGGCTTGCCTGCGATAGCGCTGGATCGGGCGATACAGCAATCGCAGGCAACCAGCTCCCACACCGACCGCGTTTCAACTTTAGAGGGTAGTCGTCTCACAGGCATAAAAAATGCCCCGTATCGATTGATACGGGGCATTTCGATGCCGCGTGAAACCGCTCGTTACGCGATGGCTTCGCTACGCTTGCCGAGCATGCGATCAACCACAAATGCAACGACCAGCGTCATCACCGACGGCACCAGCCATGCCAGGCCTTGCTCGCTCAGCGGCAGGTGCGCCAGCTGGGCAGGCAACCAATCGGCCAGGCCCGCGCCCTTGAGCGCATCGATGCAACCAAAGATGAACGACACCAGCATCACCGGGCCAACGATACGGCCCTGCTCCAGCCAGAAGTCTTTGCAGAAGCTCAGGGCCACCAGCACGATGCACGGCGGGTAGATCGCGGTAAGCACCGGAATCGAGAAGGCGATCAGCTTGGTCAGGCCCAGGTTGGACACAAACAGCGAGAACAGCGCCAGGATCACTACCAGCGTCTTGTAGGACAGCGGCAGGATTTTGCTGAAGTACTCGGCGCACGCGCAGGTCAGGCCCACAGCGGTGACCAGGCATGCCAGGGAGATCAACACGGCGAGGAAGCCGCTGCCCAGGGAGCCGAACGTGTGTTGCACGTAAGCGTGCAGCACCGCCGCACCGTTGCTCGCGCCGGCGGCCACGGCATGGCTGCCCGAACCCAGGCGGAACAGGCTGACGTACACCAGCGCCAGGCCCACGCCGGCAATTAACCCGGCAATGATTGCGTAGCGGGTGATCAGCTGTGGCGATTCGACGCCACGGGAACGGATGGCATTGACGATGACGATCCCGAACACCAGCGCGCCCAGGGTATCCATGGTCAGGTAACCATTGATGAAGCCTTGAGAGAACGGTGCGGCCACGTATTCTGGTGTCGCAACGCCGACATTACCGGCCGGCAGGGCAAATGCAGCGATGCCCAGAATGGCCAGGGCGATGATTTTCAGTGGCGCCAGGAAGCGACCGACAGTGTCCAGCAGGCGGCCCGGGTACAGGGACACGAAGAACACCACCAGGAAATACACCGAGCTGTAGAGGAACAGCGCCAGCGGGCTTTCGCCGGTCAGCGGCGCCAGGCCCACTTCAAACGAAACGGTCGCGGTACGCGGGGTGGCGAACAGCGGCCCTACCGCCAGGTACGCCGCCGCCGCGAGCAGGCCGCCGGCGATCTTGCCGATCGGGCTGCTCAACGCGTCCATACCGCCGCCGACCTTGGCCAAAGCGATGACGGTGACCACCGGCAGACCGACCGCGGTGATCAGGAAGCCCAGCGCTGCCATCCAGACGTGAGGCCCGGACTGCAAACCAACGATAGGCGGGAAGATGATGTTGCCGGCGCCCACGAACAGGGCAAAAGTCATAAAGCCTAACGCCAGGACATCCTGGCTTTTCAACACTTTCATTTCAGGAAATACCACACTACTGAATCGGAATTTAGAGAGGGATTCCCTGTGGATGAGGGAACTGCTGCCGGTCCTTATGGGGACCGACCGATCTGGCGCGCGGCTTCCTTTTGGGATGCGGACGCATAAAGAGGCGGCTAGAGTACAGAATTGGGCTGACAAACGCACTGTTGCGGGGCGAACTGTCCGATAAGCGACATCCAAATGTCGCGTTTTCATACCTTTTGAGCCTGACACAATCAATGTGGGAGCCGGGCTTGCCCGCGATGCAGGCACCTCGGTGCGTCAGTACAACCGGGGGTGATGCCATCGCGGGCAAGCCCGGCTCCCACAATTTGGCGCGGCCACCTGCCACGTTCAGGCAACCCCAGAACACACAAAGGCCACCCGAAGGTGGCCTTTGTGTGGGTGAAGCGTCAGCTAAGCGCGAGGCTTACTTGACAGCCCAACCCGTCAGCTCAGCCAGGGCTTTGCCGATGTCTGCCAGCGAACGCACGGTTTTAACGCCTGCGTCTTGCAGTGCAGCGAATTTCTCGTCTGCAGTGCCTTTGCCGCCAGAGATGATTGCGCCAGCATGGCCCATACGCTTGCCCGCAGGGGCAGTCACACCAGCGATGTAGGAAACAACCGGCTTGGTCACGTGTGCCTTGATGTAGGCAGCCGCTTCTTCTTCAGCCGAACCGCCGATCTCACCGATCATCACGATCGCTTCGGTCTTCGGGTCTTCCTGGAACAGTTTCAGGATGTCGATGAAGTTCGAGCCTGGGATCGGGTCACCGCCGATGCCGACGCAAGTCGACTGACCGAAACCGGCGTCAGTGGTTTGCTTCACAGCTTCGTAGGTCAGGGTGCCGGAACGCGAAACGATACCGACTTTGCCTGGCAAGTGAATGTGACCTGGCATGATGCCGATCTTGCATTCGCCTGGAGTGATCACGCCTGGGCAGTTAGGGCCGATCAGGACTACGCCCAGCTCGTCGCACTTAACTTTAGCGTCCAGCATGTCCAGGGTAGGAATGCCTTCGGTGATGCACACGATCAGCTTGATGCCGCCGAATGCTGCTTCCAGGATGGAATCCTTGCAGAAAGGTGCTGGAACGTAGATCACGCTGGCGGTGGCGCCAGTTGCAGCTACAGCGTCTTTCACGGTGTTGAACACTGGCAGACCCAGGTGCTCGGTGCCGCCTTTGCCCGGAGTTACGCCGCCAACCATCTTGGTGCCGTACTCGATGGCTTGCTGGGTGTGGAAACTACCTTGCGAACCGGTAATACCCTGGCAGATAACTTTGGTGTCTTTATTGATCAGGACGCTCATTATTTGCCCTCCGCAGCTTTGACAACTTGTTGAGCAGCGTCGGTCAGGCTGGTAGCCGCGATGATGTTCAAACCGCTTTCTGCCAGTACTTTAGCGCCCAGTTCAGCGTTGTTACCTTCAAGGCGTACAACAACCGGGATTTTAACGCCGACTTCTTTCACTGCACCGATGATGCCTTCGGCAATCATGTCGCAACGAACGATGCCGCCGAAAATGTTGACCAATACTGCAGCGACGTTGGAGTCGGACAGGATGATCTTGAACGCTTCGGTCACGCGTTCTTTGGTAGCACCGCCGCCCACATCGAGGAAGTTGGCTGGCTTGCCGCCATGCAGGTTGACGATGTCCATGGTACCCATGGCCAGGCCAGCACCGTTGACCATGCAACCGATGTTACCTTCCAGCGCTACGTAGTTCAGTTCGAACTTGGCAGCGTGCGCTTCGCGCGGATCGTCTTGCGACGGATCGTGGAAAGTCTTCAGCTTAGGCTGACGGTACATGGCGTTGGCGTCGATGTTGATCTTGGCGTCGAGGCAGTGCAGATCGCCGTCAGCCTTGATCACCAGCGGGTTCACTTCCAGCAGGGCCAGATCGTGATCCTGGAACAGTTTGGCCAGACCTACGAAGATCTTGGCGAACTGGGCAACTTGCTTGCCTTCCAGGCCCAGCTGGAAAGCCAGCTCACGACCCTGGAATGGCTGAGCGCCAACCAGTGGATCGATAGTGGCTTTCAGAATTTTTTCTGGGGTTTCGTGAGCAATCTTCTCGATGTCCACGCCACCTTCGGTGGAAGCCATGAACACAATGCGACGGCTCGAACGGTCAACGACAGCGCCCAGGTACAGCTCTTTAGCGATATCAGTGCACGATTCAACCAGGATCTTGGTGACTGGTTGGCCATTGGCATCAGTCTGGTAAGTCACCAGACGCTTGCCCAGCCACTGCTGTGCGAAGGCCTTGGCGTCTTCTTTGCTGCGAACCAGCTTAACGCCGCCCGCTTTACCGCGACCACCAGCGTGGACCTGGGCTTTGACAACCCACTCGGTACCACCGATTTTGTCGCAAGCTTCTGCTGCTGCTTCCGGGGTGTCTACTGCGTAACCCTTGGATACTGGCAGGCCGTATTCAGCGAACAGCTGCTTACCCTGATACTCGTGAAGATTCATGCTTTTTACCGTCTTCGTTAGGTACTGCGCATTCGGCGCTGCGCTCATTATGAGTGCCGCGCCACCTGTGACTGCTGCTTGCACAACTTGCAGGGCTTAACGCCCGTAAAGCTGCGCAAGACTGCGTCCAGCGGATATTCCGCGGTGAGTCTTGCGCGCAAGGCTCACGACGGGCAACCGCCGTGGTTTCTTATTATCTCGCTTAGCGTTTCTTCTTGTTGGCGATGTGGATGGCGCCGCCATTCACAGCCAACGCGGCTTCATGCAACGCTTCAGACAGGGTCGGATGGGAGAAGACCATCATGCCCAGATCCTCGGCGCTGGTGCCGAATTCCATACCGATCGCGCCTTGCTGAACCAGTTCTGCAGCGCTTGGGCCAATCACGTGGACGCCCAATACGCGGTCAGTCTTGGCATCAGCGATGACTTTGACAAAACCACCGGTGTCGTTGGCTGCCATGGCACGGCCAGAAGCGGCAAACGGGAAGGTGCCGACGTTAACTTCAACGCCTTCAGCTTTCAACTGCTGTTCGTTCTTGCCGACCCATGCAATTTCCGGGTGGGTGTAGATAACGGACGGGATCAGGTCGTAGTTCATCTGGGTTTTGTGACCCTTGATGCGCTCGACAACCATGATGCCTTCTTCGGACGCCTTGTGCGCCAGCATCATGCCGCGCACCACGTCGCCGATGGCGTACACGCCAGGCACGGTGGTAGCGCAGTGATCGTCAACGTGGATGAAACCACGCTCGTCGATGTTCACGCCGCTGTCGGAAGCCAGCAAGTCGGTGGTCACTGGCCGGCGACCCACGGCTACGATCAGCTTGTCGAAGGTGATGGTCTGCTCGCCTTCTTTATCGGTGTAGGTCACCACGACTTCTTCGCCGTTGACCTTGGAACCGGTAACACGGGCGCCCAGCTTGATGTCCAGACCTTGTTTGGTCAGGGTTTTCAGCGCTTCTTTGGACACCGCGGTGTCGGCAGCCAGCAGGAACGTGTCCAGGGCTTCCAGAACGGTCACTTCAGAACCCAGGCGGGACCATACCGAACCCAGCTCCAGACCGATGACGCCAGCGCCGATCACGCCCAGACGCTTAGGCACGGTTTGGAATTCCAGGGCGCCGGTCGAATCAACGATCACGTTCTGGTCAACGGGAGCCGGTGGAATGTCGATTGGACGCGAGCCTGGAGCCAGGATCACGTTCTCGGCTTCGATGACCTCGACCGAACCGTCCGGCTTGGTGATTTCAACTTTCTTGCCGGCCAGCAGTTTGCCGTGACCTTGCAGGGAAGTAACGCCGTTGGCCTTGAACAGGGTGGCAACGCCGGAAGTCAGGCCTTTAACGATGTTGGCTTTACGGCCGACCATTGCTGGCACGTCCATGGTCACGCCAGCATGGTTGATGCCGTGGATCGCGAAACCGCTTTGGGCTTCGTGGAATTTCCAGGAGCTGTCCAGCAGCGCCTTGGAAGGAATGCAACCTACGTTCAGGCAAGTACCGCCCAGCGCCAGTTTGCCTTCCTTGTCGGTGTATTTTTCGATGCAAGCAGTCGAGAGGCCCAGTTGTGCGGCCTTGATAGCGGCAACGTAGCCGCCAGGACCTGCACCAATCACTACAACGTCAAATTTCTGCGACATGAAAATAGTTCCTCTATTCAGCGACAAGCTTCAAGCGACAAGCCGCAAGCCAAGCTGCTTTTTCCTACAGCTTGTAGCTCGCAACTTGCCGCTGCGTCTTTAGATGTCCAGCAGCAGACGAGCCGGGTCTTCCAGCAGGTTCTTGATGGTCACCAGGAAAGTCACGGCTTCTTTACCATCGATCAGGCGGTGATCGTAAGACAGTGCCAGGTACATCATTGGGCGGATCACGACTTGGCCGTTGATGGCCATCGGACGCTGGATGATGTTGTGCATGCCCAGGATCGCAGCTTGTGGCGGGTTGACGATCGGGGTCGACATCATCGAACCGAAGGTACCACCGTTGGTGATGGTGAAGGTACCACCGGTCATCTCGTCGATGGTCAGCTTGCCGTCACGGGCTTTCTTGCCGAAGCCGGCGATGCCGCCTTCGATTTCAGCCAGGCTCATCAGTTCGGCGTTACGCAGAACCGGTACCACCAGGCCACGGTCGCTGGACACGGCAACGCCGATGTCTGCATAGCCGTGGTAAACGATGTCGCTGCCGTCGATGGAAGCGTTGACTGCCGGGAAGCGTTTCAGCGCTTCGGTGGCCGCTTTCACGAAGAACGACATGAAGCCCAGGCGCACGCCATTGTGGGACTTCTCGAACAGGTCCTTGTACTTCGAACGCAGGGCCATGACTTCGGTCATGTCGACTTCGTTGAAGGTAGTCAGCATCGCCATGTTCGACTGTGCTTCGACCAGGCGCTTGGCCACGGTGGCACGTACGCGAGTCATCGGTACGCGCTTCTCGGTGCGGTCGCCAGCGGCGAACACAGGCGCAGCGGCAGCCGGAGCAGCAGCCTTGGCAGGTGCGGCAGCTGGAGCGTTTTTCTTGGCTTCAACTGCAGCCACCACGTCTTCCTTGGTGACACGGCCGTCTTTGCCGGTGCCTTTGATGGACGCCAGGTTGATGCCGTTTTCTTCGGCCAGCTGACGCGCAGCCGGGGCAGCGATTGGATCTTCGCCAGCAGCAGCGGGTGCAGCTGGCGCCGAAGCAGCCGGGGCAGCAGCGGCGGCCGGGGCAGCGGCTGGAGCAGGAGCAGCAGCGCTGCCCTCTTCGATCGAGCCCAGGATCTGGTTCGACAGAACGGTAGCGCCTTCTTCGGCAACGATTGCGCCCAGTACGCCGTCAGCCTCAGCCAACACTTCCAGAACGACTTTGTCGGTCTCGATGTCGACGATCAGGTCGTCACGCTTGACGGCGTCGCCTGGTTTCTTGTGCCAGGTGGCAACGGTGCCATCGGCAACCGATTCCGGGAATGACGGGGCTTTGATTTCGATAGCCATTATCTGTGGGTCCTTAAAATTCGGTTTCAGTCAGCGCGAAGGCGTTAAACAGTGAAAGCATCTTGCAGCAGTTTTTCCTGCTGCTCGGCGTGCATCGACGCATAACCACACGCAGGTGCAGCAGAAGCATCACGACCGGCATACTCAAGGCCAAGGCCTGTTTTGTGGTTACCGATGCTGCGACGCAAGTGATGCTGACTGCTGTACCACGCGCCCTGGTTCATCGGTTCTTCCTGACACCACACCACGTTGGTGAGGTTGGTGTAAGGCGCGATGGCCTCCATCAGGTCGTCTTCCGGGAACGGGTAAAGCTGCTCGATCCGCACGATGGCGATGTCTTCGCGGCCTTCGGCACGGCGTTTTTCCAGCAAGTCGTAGTAAACCTTGCCGCTGCACAGGATCAGGCGAGTGACCTTGGCCGCGTCCAGGGTGTCGATTTCTGGAATCACGGTCTGGAACGAACCGTCGGCCAGATCTTCCAGGGTCGAGATGGCCAATTTGTGACGCAACAGCGATTTCGGGGTCAGCACTACCAGCGGCTTGCGCAGCGGGCGGATCACCTGGCGACGCAGCAAATGGTAGATCTGGGCCGGAGTAGTCGGCACGCACACCTGGATGTTGTGCTCGGCGCACAGCTGCAGGTAACGCTCCAGACGGGCCGAAGAGTGCTCCGGACCCTGACCTTCATAACCGTGTGGCAGCAGCATGGTCAGACCGCACAGACGGCCCCACTTGTGCTCGCCGCTGGTGATGAACTGGTCGATAACCACCTGAGCACCGTTGGCGAAGTCGCCGAACTGGGCTTCCCAGATCACCAGCGCGTTTGGCGTGGTGGTCGAGTAACCGTATTCGAACGCCAGTACGGCTTCTTCGGACAGGAACGAATCGTACAGGTCGAAACGTGGCTGGCCTTCGTACAGGTTCTGCAACGGGATGTAGGTGCCCGCGTCTTTCTGGTTGTGCAATACCGCGTGGCGGTGCGAGAACGTACCGCGGCCGATGTCCTGGCCGGTCATGCGGATCGGGTGACCTTCGAACGCCAGGGTCGCGTACGCCATGGTTTCAGCGTAACCCCAGTTGATCGGCAGGCCGCCGGCTTGCATCTTCTGACGGTCTTCGTAGATCTTCGCAACCTGGCGCTGCACCACGAAGCCATCTGGAATTTCCAGCAGCTTGGCGGACAGTTCCTGCAGGGTTTTCAGATCGAACGAGGTGTCGTGACGCGCAGTCCAGGCGTGGCCCAGGTACGGACGCCAGTCCACGAACAGCTCTTTGTTCGGCTCTTTAACCAGGCTTTTTACTACGTGCAGACCGTTGTCCAGCGCGTTGCGGTATTCATCGATCTTCGCCTGAACACGCGCATCGTCAACCACGCCGGCCTTGATCAGGCTGTCGGCGTACAGCTCACGGGTGGTGCGCTGCTTGGTGATTTGCTGGTACATCAACGGCTGGGTGCCGCTAGGCTCATCCGCTTCGTTGTGACCGCGACGACGGTAGCAGACCAGGTCGATCACCACGTCACGCTTGAACTGCATGCGGTAGTCGATGGCCAGTTGGGTCACGAACAGCACGGCTTCCGGATCATCACCATTCACATGGAGGATCGGCGCCTGGATCATCTTGGCAACGTCGGTGGCGTACTCGGTAGAGCGCGCGTCCAGCGGGTTGCTGATGGTGAAACCCACCTGGTTGTTGATGACGATGTGAACCGTACCGCCGGTCTTGAAGCCGCGCGTCTGCGACATCTGGAAGGTTTCCAGAACCACGCCTTGACCGGCGAATGCCGCGTCACCGTGGATGGAAATCGGCAGAACCTTTTCACCGGTGGAATCGTTGCGACGATCCTGGCGAGCACGAACCGAACCCTCGACCACTGGAGAAACGATTTCCAGGTGGGATGGGTTGAAGGCCATGGCCAGGTGAACTTCACCGCCGGTGGTCATCACGTTGGACGAGAAGCCCTGGTGGTATTTAACGTCACCGGAACCCAGCTCGACCTTCTTCTTGCCTTCGAACTCGTCGAACAGCTCGCGCGGGTTCTTGCCGAAGGTGTTGACCAACACGTTCAGGCGACCACGGTGAGCCATGCCGATCACGATTTCCTTGGTGCCGTAGGAACCGGAACGCTGGATCAGCTCGTCGAGCATTGGAATCAGGCTCTCGCCGCCTTCCAGGCCGAAACGTTTGGTACCCGGGTATTTGGTACCCAGGTATTTCTCGAGACCTTCGGCTGCGGTCACGCGCTCCAGCAAGTGGCTGCGTACGTCGGCAGACAAAACCGGACGGCCACGCACACCTTCCAGACGATGCTGGAACCAGTGGCGCTGCTCGGAATCGGTGATGTGCGTAAATTCAGCGCCGATGGTGCGGCAATATGTCTGCTGCAACGCTTCGTGAATTTCGCGTAGGCTCGCTTCCTCTTTGCCGATGAACAGGTCGCCGGCACGGAAGGTCGTATCAAGATCGGCATTGGTCAAGCCGTAATGATTGATCGACAGGTCAGCAGGTGCAGGACGCTTCCAGAGCCCCAGCGGGTCAAGCTGGGCTGCCTGGTGGCCACGCATCCGGTAAGCCTGGATCAGTCGCAGTACTTCAACTTGCTTCTTCTCGTGCTCGCTGCTCACGCTCCCGGCGGAAACCGGCTGAGCGCGGCGCTGGTTCTTTGCCAGCAGCACAAACTGATCGCGAATTGTTGCGTGCGATACATCGGTGGCAGCGTTGCCGTCTGAAGACAACGTCTGAAATTTGGTGCGCCATTCTTCTGGCACAGCGTTAGGGTCGTGCAGGTAGAGCTCATAAAGCTCTTCCACATAGGCAGCGTTACCACCTGAAAGATAGCCGCTGTTCCACATGCGCTGCATCACGCTTTCTTGCATGCTTGGTCACCCTCGATTTGGGGACACCACCGGCGAAAACACCGAGTTTGCTTGCAAAAGGCCAAGTGCAGCGACCAAAACAAGCCACTTAGGATCACGCTGATAGTTCGGGTACCAACCCGAATGCCCCTGCTTGTCTCATTTCTTCAAAATAAGAGCCGCGGCTTTGTAAGTCGCTGCTCAAGTTAAAACTACGGCGCCGGTTGAAGCCTGCGCCGTAGCATTTACGGGCACAACGGTCCTGCTTTATTACAACGTCGGTTACACGCCGCTTTGCAGCAGCATGTTACGGATGTGACCAATGGCCTTAGTCGGGTTCAGGCCTTTGGGACATACGTTGACGCAGTTCATAATCCCGCGGCAGCGGAATACGCTGAACGGGTCATCCAGTGAGGCCAGACGCTCGGACGTCTTGGTGTCACGGCTGTCTGCCAGGAAGCGATACGCTTGCAGCAGTGCAGCTGGACCCAGGAACTTGTCCGGGTTCCACCAGAAGGACGGGCACGAAGTCGAGCAGCAAGCGCACAGGATGCACTCGTACAGACCGTCGAGCTTTTCACGCTCTTCCGGGGACTGCAGACGCTCGATGGCCGGAGCCGGCGTGTCGTTCTGCAGGAACGGCTTAACTTTCTCGTATTGCTTGTAGAAGATGCTCATATCGACGACCAGGTCACGGATAACCGGCAGACCTGGCAGAGGACGAACGATCAGCTTGTTGCCTTTAACCACGGCAGACAGCGGCGTGATGCACGCCAGGCCGTTTTTGCCGTTGATGTTCATGCCGTCGGAACCGCACACACCTTCACGGCAAGAGCGACGATAGGAGAAACCCTCGTCCTGCTCTTTGATCAGGGCCAGCACGTCCAGCACCATCAGGTCTTTACCACCGGTATCAACCTGGAATTCCTGCATGAACGGCGCAGCGTCCTGATCAGGGTTGTAGCGATAAACACTGACTTTCAACATGGCAGCCACCCTTAGTAAGTCCGAATCTTCGGTTCAAACGTCGGAACCGTCTTCGGCGAGAAGTTCACGGCACGCTTGGTCACGCGCTTGTCACCCGGGAAGTACAGGGTGTGGCACAACCAGTTCTCGTCGTCGCGGTCTTCAAAGTCTTCACGAGCGTGAGCACCACGGGATTCTTTACGAACCTCGGCGGCGATCGCAGTCGCTTCAGCCACTTCCAACAGGTTTTGCAGCTCAAGGGCTTCGATACGAGCGGTGTTGAACGCCTGGCTCTTATCGTTGATCTTGACGTTGGCAATGCGCTTGCGCAGATCGGCCAGCTGGGCAATACCCTTCTGCATGTATTCGCCGGTACGGAATACACCGAAGTAGTTCTGCATGCAGTTTTGCAGCTCGCGACGCAGGGTTGCCACGTCTTCGCCATCGGTACGCTCGTTCAGAGCGTTCAGGCGCGCCAGGGCAGTTTCGATGTTGGCGTCGGTCGCGTCATCGTATTCGATGCCGTCGGACAGTGCCTTCTCGAGGTGCAGGCCGGCAGCGCGACCGAATACCACCAGGTCGAGCAGCGAGTTGCCGCCCAGGCGGTTGGCGCCGTGAACCGATACGCATGCCACTTCGCCTACCGCGAACAGGCCGTGAATGATCTCGTCCACGCCGTCGGCGTTCTGAGTGATCGCCTGACCATGAATGTTGGTCGGCACGCCGCCCATCATGTAGTGGCAAGTCGGAACAACCGGAACCGGAGCAACCACCGGGTCAACGTGAGCAAAGGTCTTGGACAGCTCACAGATACCCGGCAGGCGGCTGTGCAGTACTTCTTCGCCCAGGTGATCGAGCTTGAGCAGTACGTGGTCGCCATTAGGGCCACAGCCGTTACCGGCAATGATTTCCTTGACCATCGAACGGGCTACAACGTCACGACCGGCAAGGTCTTTCGCGTTCGGAGCATAACGCTCCATGAAGCGCTCGCCGTTCTTGTTGATCAGGTAGCCGCCTTCACCACGGCAACCTTCGGTTACCAGTACGCCAGCGCCGGCAATGCCGGTTGGGTGGAACTGCCACATTTCGATGTCTTGCACCGGTACGCCTGCACGCAGTGCCATGCCGACGCCGTCACCGGTGTTGATCAGGGCATTGGTGGTCGATGCGTAGATACGGCCTGCACCGCCAGTCGCCAGAACGGTAGCCTTGGCGCGGATGTAGGACGTTTCACCGGTTTCGATGCAGATGGCGATCACGCCGACGAATGCGCCGTCAGCGTTTTTCACCAGGTCAACCGCGTAGTATTCGTTCAGGAACGTGGTGCCGGCTTTCAGGTTGCCCTGATACAGGGTGTGCAGCAGCGCGTGACCGGTACGGTCGGAAGCGGCGCACGTACGGGCAGCCTGGCCGCCTTTACCGTAATCCTTCGACTGACCGCCGAATGGACGCTGGTAGATACGACCCTGCTCGGTACGCGAGAACGGCAGACCCATATGGTCCAGCTCGAACACGGCGGCCGGGCCTTCCTGACACATATATTCGATAGCGTCCTGGTCACCGATGTAATCGGAACCCTTGACGGTGTCGTACATGTGCCAGCGCCAGTCATCGTTCGGGTCGGCGGACGCGATGGCGCAGGTGATGCCACCCTGGGCCGATACGGTGTGGGAACGCGTTGGGAACACTTTGGTGATCACGGCAGTCTTGTGACCGCCCTGGGCCAGCTGCAGCGCTGCGCGCATGCCAGCACCGCCGCCACCAATAATGATGGCGTCGAAGGAAATAGTTGGAATGTTAGCCATGAATCAGATACCCCAAAGAATCTGCACACCCCAGACGAAGTAAGCGAACATCGCGACGCCGCATACTGCCTGGAAGAGGAAACGGACTGCAGTCGCGGACTTGCCCAGCGCCATTGGCGTCAGGTAGTCAGTCGCGATGGTCCACATGCCGACCCAGGCGTGAGCGCCCAGAGCTACAAGTGCCAGCAGACTGAAGATTCGCATCGCATTGTGGGAAAACAGGCCGTGCCATTGCTCATAGCCGATGCCCGGGTTTGCGACGAGGTATCCGATCAGGAAAATGAAATAAGCCGCGAGAACGACCGCAGACACACGCTGTGCCATCCAGTCATAGAGGCCCGAACGCGAAAGGTTCGTAACGCTGGTTACCATATCCAAACTCCTGCCAGAACGATCAGCACCACGGAAATGGCGATGATGATTTTCGAGCCCAGGCGGCCGCCTTCCAGCGTCTCACCGATGCCCATATCCATGATCAAGTGGCGCACGCCGGCTACCAGATGATAAAGCAGAGCGGACAGGAGGCCCCATGCTACGAACTTGGCCAGCGGGCTGGTCAAGCATGCCTTCACCTCGGCAAAACCTTCCTCGGAACCCAGGGATTTGCTCAATGCATAAAGCATGATGCCCAAGCCCAGGAACAGGATGATGCCGGAAACACGGTGCAGGAACGACGTAACGCCGGTGATGGGGAGTTTGATGGTCCTTAGGTCTAGGTTTACAGGTCGTTGGCTATTCACGGCTTTTTTTCACACTGAAGAGCCCCTAACAATCAGGGCAAAGTTGTTGGGGAGTGCGACTGGTCAGGTAAGCACCACCCAGGGAGTGCGACCCCCAATGAAAGCAAGCCCAAAAGCCCTTGGCGGTCGGTGGCCGAGTATAGACAGTTAGGTTACTAATGACAACGCGCGCTCCTCACCCTAATAGCTGATTGCGCTGGCGGGATAAAAGGCGTAAATGGCAGTCAATTTCGACGAAAAAGTACGGTTAAAGCCTTCTGGAGCAAGACTTTAGGCAAATTGACATCTGAATTTATCTCACTATAGTGGTGCGGGCCCTGCGTGGGGGGTCTGTCTGATGATTTGAAGCATAAATAGGAGGCCACATGGCTGACAAAAAAGCGCAGTTGATCATCGAGGGCGCAGCCCCCGTCGAGCTGCCCATTTTAACCGGCACCGTTGGTCCCGATGTTATCGACGTACGGGGCCTGACGGCCACGGGCCGTTTCACTTTCGACCCAGGCTTCATGTCGACCGCCTCTTGCGAGTCGAAGATCACCTATATCGACGGCGACAATGGCATTCTGCTGCACCGGGGCTACCCGATCGAGCAGTTGGCCGAGCAATCGGACTACCTCGAAACCTGCTACCTGCTACTAAATGGCGAATTGCCAACAGCCGAGCAAAAAGCCCAGTTTGTCAGCACCGTGAAGAACCACACCATGGTTCACGAACAGTTGAAGACCTTCTTCAACGGCTTCCGTCGCGACGCCCACCCGATGGCCGTGATGTGCGGCGTGGTTGGCGCCCTGTCGGCCTTCTATCACGACTCCCTGGACATCAATAACCCGCAGCATCGCGAAATCTCCGCGATCCGCCTGGTTGCCAAGATGCCAACCCTGGCCGCAATGGTTTACAAGTACTCCATGGGTCAACCCATGATGTACCCGCGCAACGACCTGACGTACGCGGAAAACTTCCTGCACATGATGTTCAACACCCCGTGCGAGATCAAACCGATCAGCCCGACGCTCGCCAAGGCCATGGACCGGATCTTCATCCTCCACGCCGACCACGAGCAGAACGCCTCCACCTCGACCGTACGCCTTGCAGGCTCCTCGGGTGCCAATCCGTTCGCCTGTATCGCCGCCGGTATCGCCGCACTCTGGGGCCCTGCCCACGGCGGTGCGAACGAAGCCGTATTGACCATGCTCGATGAAATCGGCGATGTCTCGAACATCGACAAGTTCATCGCCAAGGCCAAGGACAAGAACGATCCGTTCAAGCTGATGGGCTTCGGTCACCGCGTCTACAAGAACCGTGACCCGCGCGCCACCGTGATGAAGCAGACCTGCGACGAAGTGTTGAAGGAACTGGGCATCAAGAACGATCCGCAACTCGAACTGGCCATGCGCCTGGAAGAGATCGCGCTGACCGATCCGTACTTCATCGAGCGCTCGCTGTACCCGAACGTCGACTTCTACTCGGGGATCATCCTCAAGGCGATCGGCATTCCCACCAGCATGTTCACCGTGATCTTCGCCCTGGCGCGGACCGTGGGCTGGATCTCCCACTGGAAAGAAATGCTCTCCAGCCCGTACAAGATTGGCCGCCCGCGCCAGCTGTACACCGGCTACGAGTCGCGTGACATCACCAAGCTGGAAGACCGCAAGTAAGCCAACCGCTTAGTTGCACCGAATAAGGCCTCCTCTGGAGGCCTTATTTGTTTCTGTCGAACGCGCGTCGACACCGATCACTCCCACCCCCCCTCACCCGCTGAAAACCACTTTTATTGATGCAGGATTTAAGAAACAGTTTTGTCGTATCAGTGACCAATAAATGCAAAAAAAAGCCCCGATCTCGCGACCGGGGCTTTTTTTGTAACCGTTACGACACTTAGTGGTTAACCGCCCCACTCGCCCCCAGACCCGTTTGTGAACGCACAAACTGCGGGAAGTACAGCGCACGCTCTTTCTCTGCCGCCGCCGACTTGTCGGTGATGGAGAAGAACCAGATGCCGATGAACGCAATGATCATCGAGAACAGCGCCGGGTATTCGTACGGGAAGATGGCTTTCTCGTGGTGCAGGATCGACACCCAGATGGTCGGGCCGAGGATCATCAGGCCAACGGCACTGATCAAGCCCAGCCAGCCGCCAATCATCGCGCCACGGGTGGTGAGGTTTTTCCAGTACATGGAAAGCAGCAGCACCGGGAAGTTACAGCTGGCGGCAATGGAGAACGCCAGGCCGACCATGAACGCAATGTTCTGGCTTTCGAACAGGATACCCAAGCCGATTGCCAGCACCGCCAGGGCGATGGTGGTGATCTTCGACACGCGAATCTCATCCTTCTCGTTGGCCTTGCCTTTCTTGATCACGCTGGCATACAGGTCATGGGACACCGCCGAAGCACCCGCCAGGGTCAAGCCGGCAACCACTGCCAGAATGGTGGCAAACGCCACGGCCGAGATGAAGCCCAGGAAAATACTGCCGCCCACCGCGTTGGCCAGGTGCACCGCCGCCATGTTGTTGCCGCCGAGCAAGGCGCCTGCCGCGTCCTTGAACGCCGGGTTGGTGCTGACCAGCAGGATCGCGCCAAAGCCGATGATAAAGGTCAGGATGTAGAAGTAACCGATAAAGCCGGTGGCATACAGCACGCTCTTACGCGCTTCCTTGGCGTCGCTTACGGTGAAGAAGCGCATCAGGATGTGCGGCAGGCCAGCAGTACCGAACATCAGCGCCAGCCCCAGGGAGAACGCCGAGATCGGGTCTTTCACCAGGCCGCCCGGGCTCATGATCGCTTCACCTTTAGGGTGAACCTTGATCGCCTCGGCAAACAGCGTGTTGAAGTCAAAGTTGACGTGTTTCATCACCATCAGCGCCATGAACGAGGCACCGGACAGCAACAGCACAGCCTTGATGATCTGTACCCAGGTGGTCGCCAGCATGCCGCCGAACAACACATACAGGCACATCAGGATGCCCACCAGAATCACCGCAACGTGGTAATCCAGGCCGAACAGCAGTTGGATCAGCTTGCCCGCGCCGACCATCTGCGCGATCAGGTAGAACGC
The DNA here is from genome assembly GCF_025466135.1 of Pseudomonas sp. 14P_5.3_Bac1. Taxonomy (NCBI): domain Bacteria; kingdom Pseudomonadati; phylum Pseudomonadota; class Gammaproteobacteria; order Pseudomonadales; family Pseudomonadaceae; genus Pseudomonas; species Pseudomonas sp. 14P_5.3_Bac1. The sequence goes on from NZ_JANLOF010000089.1 coordinate 35,041, forward strand.
CACCACCACCAGCGAGCCACAGGCCGACAGGCTGCGGATCTGGGTTTGCCCGAGGCGATAGGACGCCACGTCGGCAAAGGTGTACTTGCCCAGGTTACGCAGGCGCTCGGCGATCAGGAACAGAATGATCGGCCAGCCCACCAGGAAGCCGATCGAATAGATCAGGCCGTCGTAACCGGAGGTGAACACCAGCGCGGAAATGCCCAGGAAGGACGCCGCCGACATATAGTCGCCAGCAATCGCCAGGCCGTTCTGGAAGCCGGTAATCTTGCCGCCGGCCGCATAGTAGTCAGCCGCCGATTTGTTGCGCTTGGACGCCCAGTAGGTGATGCACAGGGTTGCACCGACAAACGCCACGAACATCAGGATCGCGGCGATATTCAGCGGTTGCTTGTGCACTTCACCGGTCAAGGCATCCGCCGCCCAAACGGCGGGCGCGAAGATCGAAGCGCCACATACAGCCAATAGACGCCGGATCATTGCGCAGCCTCCTTGAGAATCGCATTGTTCAGGTCGTCGAATTCGCCGTTGGCGCGTCGTACGTAGATGCCGGTAAGAATGAAGGCCGACACAATCAGCCCGACCCCGATCGGGATTCCCCAGGTAATCGAGGAACCGGGGCTGAGCCTGGCGCCCAGCACTTGTGGCCCGTAGGCAATCAACAGGATGAAAGCGGAGTAAAGCCCTAGCATGATCGCCGAGAGAATCCAGGCGAACCTTTCCCTTTTTCTCACCAGCTCCTTGAAACGCGGGCTGTTTTGAATCGAGAGGTAAATGCTGTCATTCATTGTTTTTATCCTCGCAGCACAGCTTTTTATTATTTTGGAACATATCCACTGTATGCGGCTGCGGAACAGGTTCCAGACGACCTTAGTAGTAGAACGAGATAGCAACTTCGCAAGTTTTTAAGCCAACAAATAAACAACAGCCTGAATGCAGGCAAAAAAATGTGGGAGCGGGCTTGCTCGCGAAGGCGGCGCATCAGTCAATACATGGGCTGACTGACACACCGCCTTCGTGGGCAAGCCCGCTCCCACATTAGGGTTGTGGTGGAGCTTCTAAAGAGTTAGTGCTTTATTTGGCAGTCCACTCGGCCACACGCTCAGGGTGTTTGGCGACCCAATCCTTGGCCGCGGCATCAGGCTTGGCGCCTTCCTGGATTGCGAGCATGACTTCGCCGATTTCGTCCTTGGAGGCCCACTGGAATTTCTTCAGGAAGGCCGCGACTTCCGGCGCTTTCTTCTCCAGGCCCTTGCTGCCGATGCTGTTGACGGTTTCAGCAGCCCCATAAATTCCTTTTGGATCGTCCAGGAAACGCAGTTTCCACTTGGCGAACATCCAGTGTGGCACCCAACCGGTGACCGCAATGGACTCCTGTTTGTCTTCGGCACGGGTCAGCTCGGCGATCATCGCGGCGCCCGAGCTGGCCTGCAGCTTGTAGTCCAGGCCATAGGCCTTGATCGCTTCGTCGGTCTTGAGCATCACGCCTGAACCGGCGTCGATGCCGACAATCTTGTTCTTGAAGGTGGTGTCGGTCTTGAGGTCTTCAATCGATTTGGCCTTGACGTACTCCGGCACGATCAGGCCAATTTTTGCATCCTTGAAGTTAGGGCCGTAGTCGACCACCTTGTCCTTGTTCTTGGCCCAGTACTCACCGTGGGTCACGGGCAGCCAGGCGGAGAGCATGGCGTCGAGCTTGCCGGTGGCCACGCCCTGCCACATGATCCCGGTAGCGACGGCCTGCAGTTTCACGTCATAACCGAGCTTTTCCTTGATCACTTCTGCCGCCACGTGGGTGGTGGCAACGCTGTCAGACCAGCCATCTACGTAACCGATGCTCAGGGTTTTGCTGTCGGCGCTGGCCAGTGTGGAGCTCATCGCAACTACCAGAGTGGCAGCTGCGCCCAAGAGTCGTCGCATCTTCATAGTACTTCCCCGAAAGTGCTGCGCCCGGCGGATGCCGAGCGACGTCAACCTGTTGTTATGTGGTGCACCGCGCCCCCTTCACGCGCATCGATCCGGCGGCCCAGACATCAGTGGAGTGCTGACACTTCGATCATCAACCTGCCGGGACCTTGGACCTGCTCTGACTGCGACCTCAGGTAAGCAAGAAACGACATCACATCGCCAGCAGGACGATTTGTAGGACATCGCAGCAAAATCCCGCCCGAACTTTGCATGTCTAAATTATGCGGCCCCACTGGGAAGGGCTAAATCCGGGTAAGATGCGCGCCTTTGCTCCCCAGATAAGCCGACCATGCCCGCGACTGCCCGCTTCCCTGCCCTGCCCTATATTTTCGCCCTGATCCTCGGCGTACTTGCCCTTGTCGGATATTGGTATGGCCTCGGCCGGCCCGTGGTGTTGCCGGACGTGGCCAGCGCCAGCCACAAAATGCAATGCGCCTCGTACACGCCGTTCGACAAGGACCAGTCGCCGTTCGACCAGCCCTTCAAGCTGCGCCCCGAGCGCATGGACGCCGACCTGGCCCTGTTGGCCACCCGCTTTGAATGCATTCGCACCTACTCCATGACCGGCCTGGAAGCCTTGCCGGACCTGGCGCGCAAGCATGGGTTGAAGTTGATGGCCGGCGCCTGGGTCAGCAGTGACCCGGTTGCCACCGAAAAAGAAGTCGCCGAGTTGATCGCTGCGGCCAACGCCAACCCTGACGTGGTCACCTCGGTGATCGTCGGCAACGAAGCGCTGCTGCGCAAGGAAGTCACCGCCAAGCAGTTGGTGACGCTGATCCATAAGGTCAAAAGCCAGATCAAGCAGCCGGTGACTTATGCCGACGTGTGGGAGTTCTGGCTCAAGCATCCGGAAATCGCTCCGGCGGTGGACTTCCTGACCATTCACCTGCTGCCGTACTGGGAAGATGACCCGTCGGGCATCGACCAGGCGCTCAAGCACGTGGGTGATGTACGTCAGACTTTCGGCAACACGTTCGCTCCCAAGGATGTGCTGATCGGCGAGACCGGCTGGCCCAGCGAAGGCCGCCAACGCGAAACCGCCGTGCCGAGCCGGGTCAATGAGGCCAAGTTCATGCGCGGCTTTGTGGCCATGGCCGAGGCCAATGGCTGGCATTACAACCTGATCGAAGCCTTTGACCAGCCATGGAAACGCGCCAGCGAAGGCGCGGTCGGGGGTTACTGGGGGCTGTTTGATGCTGATCGCCAGGACAAGGGCATCCTCGCCGGGCCGGTCAGCAATGTGCCGTACTGGCCGCTGTGGCTGGGCGTGGGCGGGATTATCCTGCTGGGCACCTTGGTACTTGGCGGGCGCGTTCGCAGCACGCGCGCAGCACTCATGCTGCCATTGCTCGGTGCCGTAGCGGCCTGTTCCATCGGCACCTGGGCCGAGCTGACCCGCGTTACCGCGCGCTTCAACGATGAATGGGTGTGGGCAGGCTTGCTGGTGGTGTTGAACCTGCTGGTGCTGGCCCACGCCGCCCTGGCCCTGAGCGCGCGCGACGGTTGGCGTGAGCGGGCCTTTAACTGGCTGGAGCAACGCGCGGGCTGGCTGGTGGCAATAGCCGGGTTCGCCGGTGCGGTAATGATGCTCGCGCTGGTGTTTGACCCGCGTTATCGCAGCTTCCCGAGTGCGGCGCTGGTGTTGCCGGCGCTGGTTTACCTGGTTCGCCCGGTAACCGGCCCGCGTCGGGAGATTGCGCTGCTGGCCTTCATCATCGGCGCAGGCATTGCGCCACAGCTGTATCGCGAAGGGTTGCAGAACCAGCAGGCGTGGGGTTGGGCAATCGTGAGTGTGCTGATGGTTGTAGCCTTGTGGCGTTGCTTGCGCGTGCGCAAGGCCTAAGACCGCCATCGCAGGCAAGCCCGCTCCCACATTAAGGCCGGATTCACGCGGTCAAAATGTGGGAGCGGGCTTGCTCGCGAAGAGACCCTGTCAGGCAGCCCGCGGCTTCCTGACCAACCGCAGCCCTGCAATCACCACCGCAAACACCGCAAACGTGGTGTTGTACAACGCCAGCGCCGGCAAGCCGAACACCATCCCCAACACGGCCAGGCCCCATCCGGCACGGCCCGGCACAAAAAACCCCAGCACCGATGTAACCAACGCCGCCCAGCCCAAGACCTTGAAGTGAATCATCAACCCCAAGTTCGAACGCAACTGGCATTCCCAACGGCTGGCCTCATCAGCGCAGATGCCAACCCACTGGCCATCCTCCATAAAACCGTAACGTGCGCCATAACTGGCGGCCAGCCATAAAGGCAAGGCAATAAGCAGCAGGATCAGCGGCAAACGACGGGACATGGGGCACTCCGATAGACAAAAACGGCGCTCAGCTTAATCCCACGGCGGCCGTTAGCAAGCGGTGTGCACAGATAAGTATTCATCCATGCCTCGCAAAGTGTATCTTCTGGCTACTATTACCCCGATTCCGTGGCTTTTTTCCGACTTTTAGTGCCGAGAGCTGGCACTTCGGTGGCAACGCGGTGGTCATAGCCTGCGAACTTCATTCAGCACGTTTCCTCTTAGGGATTAAGTCATGCTCCGTTCCTTGCGCTGTGCTGCCTTGCTGGGCAGCCTATTTTTGAGTGCGTCAGCACTGGCCGTCGACATCGACCAAGCCAGCTATGGCTACCCTTTGACCAACCCGTTCGAAGCGACCATTGCGACCACCCCGCCTGACCTTCGGCCTAAATTGCCGACCGACGACGAGATCAACCAGTCCGACTACACGCTGAACATGCGCCCCGAGCGCGAGTTCAGCCTGCCGGACAACTTCTGGGCGGTGAAGAAACTTACCTATCGCATCGCCAAACAAGACCACGCCGCGCCGCTGATCTTCCTGATCGCGGGCACCGGCGCGCGATTTGACAGCAGCATCAACGAATACCTGAAAAAACTCTATTACCAGGCCGGCTACCACGTGGTGCAGCTGTCGTCGCCAACCAGCTTCGATTTCATCAGCGCCGCCTCGCGCTTCGCGACCCCGGGGATCACCCAGGAAGACGCCGAGGACATGTACCGCGTGATGCAAGCCGTGCGCGCGCAGAACGCCTCGCTGCCGGTGACCGACTTCTACCTCACCGGCTACAGCCTCGGCGCCCTGGATGCGGCGTTTGTCAGCAAGCTCGACGAGACCCGTCGCAGCTTCAACTTCAAAAAGGTGCTGCTGCTCAACCCGCCGGTCAACCTCTACACCTCGATCACCAACCTCGACAAGCTGGTACAGACCGAGGTCAAAGGCATCAACAACACCACCACCTTCTATGAGCTGGTGCTGAGCAAGCTGACCCGCTACTTCCAGCAAAAGGGCTACATCGACCTCAATGACGCCCTGCTCTACGACTTCCAGAACTCCAAGCAGCACCTGACCAACGAACAAATGGCGATGCTGATCGGCACCTCGTTCCGCTTCTCGGCGGCCGACATTGCCTTTACCTCGGACCTGATCAACCGCCGCGGTCTGATCATTCCGCCTAAGTACCCGATCACCGAAGGCACCAGCCTCACGCCGTTCCTCAAGCGTGCGCTGCAATGCGACTTCGACTGCTACCTCACCGAACAAGTGATCCCCATGTGGCGCGCGCGTTCCGACGGCGGCAGCCTGCTGCAACTGGTTGACCAGGTGAGCCTGTACGCGCTCAAGGACTACCTGCACAGCAGCCCGAAAATCGCGGTGATGCACAACGCCGACGACGTGATCCTCGGCCCTGGCGACCTCGGTTTCCTGCGTAAAACCTTCGGCGATCGCTTGACCGTCTACCCGCTGGGCGGCCACTGCGGCAACCTTAATTACCGCGTCAACGCCGACGCCATGCTGGAGTTCTTCCGTGGCTAAATATCTTCTGCTGCTCGCCGCCCTGATGTGCGCGGGCGTCGCCAATGCCGACAACAGCAAGGCGCATGAACCGGTCAAGGTCGACGCCGACGGCTTCAAGGAGCCGCTGACCAAGCTCAAGTTCAACCCGGGCCTGGACCAGCGCGAGTTCGAGCGTTCATCGCTGACCGCGCTCAACGTGTATGACCCGCTGGAGTCGTGGAACCGCCGCGTGTACCACTTCAACTATCGCTTCGACCAGTGGGTGTTCCTGCCCGTGGTTGACGGCTACCGCTATGTCACCCCGAGCTTCCTGCGCACCGGCGTGAGCAACTTCTTCAACAACCTGGGCGATGTGCCCAACCTGTTGAACAGCCTGCTGCAGCTCAAGGGCCATCGCTCCCTGGAAACCACCGGGCGCCTGCTGCTCAACACCACCATTGGCGTCGCCGGCCTGTGGGACCCAGCCACCGCCATGGGCCTGCCGCGTCAGAGCGAAGACTTCGGTCAAACCTTGGGCTTCTACGGCGTGCCTGGCGGCGCCTACCTGGTGCTGCCGATCTTCGGCCCGTCGAACCTGCGCGATACCACCGGCCTGATCGTCGACTATGGCGCGGAAACCGAGATCAACTTCCTCAACGTGTCCAAGGTCAGCGAAAACCACCCGGAAATCTGGGCCCTGCGCGCTGTCGACAAGCGCTACCAGACCAGCTTCCGCTACGGTCAGATGAACTCGCCGTTCGAGTATGAAAAGGTGCGCTACATCTACACCGAATCGCGCAAGTTGCAGATTGCCGAGTAAACGCCCTGCAGATACAAAAAAGCCACTCACCTAAATGAGTGGCTTTTTTGTTTGTGCTCCAACATCACTCAGCAGTACGTGACGTATCCACAGAGCGACTGGCAGATTGTTCTTTAGCGCCCGGCCATAACCCAAAACCAACCCAGAAGAGCGACCCGACAAAAGGCAACAACGTCCAGAACGAGTTGACCTGGCTGATGCCGTTATCGGTGAGCCTTCGGCATAACAGAGTGACCCTGGCAGGCAGCGTCAGCAGCAAATAACCCAAGCCAATACCCAAGGTAGTTTTTATCCATTCTTCAAAAAACCACCAGCAAATAGCTATGTATGCCCCTTCAATTACCTTATCAACCAACTGAAAATACCAGAAAGCTCTCCTGCTCGACCGCCCCTCGAATACAAATGATTTCTTCAGTGCGTCCAGATACCAATTCATTTAAAACTCCCTGATTAACAGACTCTGTAAAACGCCTGGATAGGCCAAACAGAGCCGCAGATCTTAGGAAGGATTGAATTGGTCCTCTGTAGGGAAAAGCCTAAAGCGCTGCGACTAGACTGACTCACACGCCCTGGCAAACACCTGTCAATGTCTTACTGCGTGCCAAATTTTCTCGAAGATTTGAACCACCACCAACGCTACCGCCCCCGCAATAATCCCGGCCACCGCATTGAGCAGCGTCGGCATCAGCCACGCCATGGCGCCGACGCTCTGGCTCACCGTCTCAATCCAGTGATGCACTACCGGCACGCCGTGGGTGAGAATCCCGCCACCGACCATGAACATCGCCGCCGTGCCGATCACCGACAGGCTTTTCATCATGTAAGGCGCGGCGCGCAGAATCGCCCCGCCGATGCTGCGCGCGGCCTGGCCGGGCTTTTGGGTCAGCCACAGGCCGAGGTCATCGAGCTTGACGATACCGGCGACCAGGCCGTAAACGCCGATGGTCATCACAATGGCGATGCCCGACAGCACGATTACCTGCTGCATCAACGGTGCATCGGCGACCGTGCCGAGGGTGATGGCGATGATTTCCGCCGACAGAATGAAGTCGGTACGGATCGCGCCCTTGATCTTGTCCTTCTCAAACGCAACCAAGTCAGTCGCCGGGTCCGCCACCGCTTCGACCAAGTGCGCCTGTTCCTCAGTGCGCTTGTGTATGAAGCTATGCGCGAGCTTCTCAAAGCCCTCGAAACACAGATAAGCCCCGCCCAGCATCAACAACGGCGTGACCGCCCACGGCGCAAACGCGCTGATCAACAGCGCCGCAGGCACCAGAATCAACTTGTTGAGAAACGAGCCCTTGGCCACCGCCCACACCACCGGGATCTCCCGCTCGGCCCGTACCCCGGAGACCTGCTGGGCATTCAACGCCAAGTCATCGCCGAGCACCCCGGCAGTCTTCTTGGCGGCCACTTTGGTCATCAACGCCACATCGTCGAGGACGGCGGCGATGTCGTCGATCAGTACCAGTAAGCTGCTTCCTGCCATGACGCGGTCATCCTGTAAGTAAAGTGCCGCGAATATAACGCGGCGACCATGAGGGAATATAGGTTTCCGCTGCGTGAAGGATTGCTGTTGATCTGGCTTTTGCTCTGCTTTTGCTTTTGCTCTGCTTTTGCTTTTGATCTGAGTCGCCCCGTCAACCACGCTGGCCGAACGCAGGCTTGAATCCGTGGGCAACCCGGCAGGACGCCGGGTTAGCCGCGCTGGGCCATGGATGGCCCATCGCGGCGGCCCACGGATTCAAGCCTTCGTTCGGGCACACCGAAGCGTGAGCGAGGTGCCGAGTGGTGGGGCGAGGACTTTTTGCTTACTTTTTGGTCCTTCAAAAAGTGAGCCGCTGTAAGAGCGGAACCCTAAGTGGCCGTTACCGAAGGAATGGATATGTACTCCGACTAGACATCCCTGCCAACCGGCAGACCGCCTTCGCGAGCAAGCCCGCTCCCACAATTGGAATGTGCCAGGTCAGCAAGATACTGGGCAGCTCGGAGGTCGCTGTCGCAGGCAAGCCAGCTCCCACAGTTTGATTGCGGTGAATCAACTCATCAGGGCGCCTGCCAACCACCGCCCAGGCTCTGGATCAGCGCCACACTGCCCTGGCTCAACTGCCCCTGCGTATCACGCAAATTCTGCTCCGCCTGCAGCAACACCAATTGCTGAGTCAACACCGTCTCCCGACTGACAGTGCCCGCACGCAACTGCGCTTGCTGACTGCCGAACAACTGCTGATTGCGCTGGTACACCTGCTGGAAGGCATCTGCCTGAGTTTGCAGATGATTGATCGCCGACAAATTGTCCTCGACATTCTGCAAGGCACTCAACACCGTGCCCCGGTAGCTGGCGGCGATCTGGTCATAACTGGCCTCAGCCTGCTTGACCGCCGCCTCGCGCGCGCCGCCATCAAAAATCGTCTCCGCCAACGCCGGGCCCAACGTCCAGATGCGGTTGGGCAACGAAAACAACCCACCCAGCGCACTGCCGCGATAACCCAGTTGAGCCGTGAGGTCGAGAGTGGGGAAAAACGCCGCCTGCGCCACGCCGATCTTGGCATTCGCCGCCGCCGCCGAGCGCTCGGCCGCAACCACATCAGGCCGGCGTTGCAACAAAGTCGAGGCCAAGGTCAACGGTGGCCGTGGCACCACGAATGCAAAATCAGTCCGTGGCGCAAGGCTGAACTCACTCGGCGCCACGCCCACCAGCACCGCCAAGGCATGCTCGTACTGCTCGCGATCACGCAGCGAGGTCTGCAAGCCGGCTATCGAGGTGGTCAATTGATCCTGAGCCACCAGCAACTGGTCATTGGTCGCCACGCCCTGGGTGAACTGCGCCTGGATCATGTCGAGCAATTGCTGATTGATGGTCTGCTGCTGTTGCAACAGGCGCACATCGATATCCATCTGCCGCAACGCCAGGTAATTACTCGCCACGCTGGAACTGATCGACAACCGCACACCGGCCAGCAACGCATCCGATTGCTGGGCTGTGGCCTGGCTCGATTCGATGCCCCGGCGCACTTCACCCCACAAATCCGGCTCCCAGCTTGCGGTCAAGGTGGCGCTGACACTGTTCTTCACCCCGGTCGATGCGGTGGTGGTGCTGGACGTGCTGCCGTCGCCGCCCTCGCCACGCGAACCGGACAAGCCCACGCCCACCGTCGGCCACAACCCGGCGCGGCTCGATGCCACCTGCGCCTGGGCCAACCGATACGCCGCCTCAGCCGCAATGATCGACTGGTTGGCCTTGGCCGAACGCGCCACCAAGTCATTGAGCACCGGGTCCTGATAGGCCAGCCACCACTGGCTGTCCAACGCCCCTTGGGGGTTGGAGACCGCGCGCTGCCACTGCGCGCCCTCCTTGAACGACTGTGGCAGTTCCATCGCCGGTTTCTGATAATCCGGCCCCACCATGCAGCCCCCCAGCACCAGGCTGGCCAACAGCACGCTATATCTGAGTTTCATGACCTTGCTTCCTTGTGCCGCCCCAGGCGCTGAGACGCCCGGTCGAGCCAGAGGTAAATCACCGGAGTGGTGTAGAGCGTCAGCACCTGGCTGAACAACAGCCCACCAATAATCGAAATCCCCAACGGCCGGCGCAGTTCCGAGCCATAACCTGAGCCGAGCACCAGCGGCAGCGCGCCGAGAATCGCCGCCAGCGTTGTCATCATGATCGGCCGGAAGCGGATCAGGCAGGCGCGCCGGATCGCTTCCTTGGCCGTGAGGCCGAACTCCCGCCGTTCGGTGATCGCGAAGTCGATCATCATGATTGCGTTCTTCTTCACGATGCCGATCAACAGGATCACGCCCACCAGCGCGATGATCGACAGTTCGGTGCCGGTCAGCAGCAAGGCGATCAACGCGCCGACGCCCGCCGAGGGCAAGGTGGAAAGGATAGTCAGCGGGTGCATCAGGTTTTCATACAGAATGCCCAACACGATGTACACCGAGAGCAATGCGGCGACGATCAGCAGCGGCTCGCTGGCCACCGACGACTGGAACACCTGGGCCGTGCCGGCAAACTGGCCGGTGACGCTGGCCGGCATGCGCAGCTGTTTCACCGCGTCCTCCACCAGCGCGGTGGCCTGGCCGATCGAGGTGCCGGGGGCGAGGTTGAACGAGACGGTCACGGCCGGAAAAGTGCCTTGGTGGCTGATCGAAATCGCCGTGCGCGAGATGCTGTTATCGGCCAGCGCAGACAGCGGCACCAACGTCGTGGGTGCGGTCAGGTTCGGCGCGGCGGTGGTGCCTTTGGCCGCCACTGCGGTGTTGCCGGCCGGCACATAAATCCCCTTGAGCGCTTGAGGGTCGGTCCAGTACTGCGGGGCGATTTCCATCACCACGTGGTACTGGTTGGCGGCGCGGTAAAGGGTCGAGACCTGACGCTGGCCGAACGCGTCGTACAGCGTCTGATCCACCGCCGACATGCCCACGCCGAGCCGCGCGGCGGTGTCGCGGTTGATGCTCACATTGGCCAATAGACTGTTGTCTTGCTGGTCGGTGTTCAAGTCGGTGAGTTGCGGCAACTTATGCAGCACCTCCACCACCTTGGGCACCCATTCATCCAGGGATTGCTGGTCGTCGGCAGTCAGCGTGTATTGGTACTGCGCGCCGCTTTGTCGGCCGCCCACGGTGATGTCCTGGGCGGCCTGCAAAAACAGCTTGGTGCCAGGCAGATCGCCGAGGCTGCGGCGGATCTGGCCGATCACATCGACAGCACTGTCCTTGCGCTGATCAATCGGCTTGAGCAGCACAAACAGCTGCGCACTGTTGACCGCCCCGCCGCCACCGCCACCGCCGCCGACAAACCCGGCAGCAGTTTCCACATTGGGGTTTTGCATGACCTTGTGGTTGATCTGGGTGAAGTCCTTTTGCATCGCCCCGTAGGAAATACTCTGCGCCGCGATGATGCTGCCCTGCAGGCGGCCGGTGTCTTCCTGGGGAAAGAAGCCCTTGGGCACCAGCACGTACAGCACGCCCGCGAGCACGATCACCAGCACCGTCACCACGCCCATCAGGATCGAGTGCTCGATCACCCAGCCCAGCGTGCGGTCGTAGAAGCGGTGAAAGCGTGAGTCCGGGTGCTCATTGCCTTCGCGGATTTCCTTGGGCGCGCGCAGCAGCACGCTGGCGAGCATCGGCGTCACCGTCAGCGAAATCACCATCGAGATGACGATGGCCACCGACAGCGACACCGAGAACTCGCGAAACAGCCGCCCGACAATCCCGCCCATCAGCAGCAACGGAATAAACACCGCCACCAGCGACACGCTGATGGTCAGCACCGTAAAACCGACTTCCTGCGCCCCGGCCAGCGCGGCTTCCACCCGCGTCTTGCCGCGCTCCAGGTGACGCATGATGTTTTCCACCACCACGATCGCATCGTCGACCACAAAGCCGGTGGAAATGGTCAGCGCCATCAACGACAGGTTATTCAGGCTGTAGCCGAGGAAGTACATCGCGCCAAAGGTGCCAAGCAACGACAACGGCACCACCACAGCCGGCACCAGAGTGCTGCGCCAGTCGCGGAAGAAGCCGAAGGTCACCAGCGTCACCAGCAGGATCGAGGCCAGCAAGGTCACTTCCACGTCATGCAACGACGCACGAATGGTGGTGGTGCGATCCATCAACAGGTTGAGCTTGATCGACGCCGGGATCGAGCTTTGCAAAAACGGCAGCGACGCTTTCACCGCGTCCACCGTGTCGATCACGTTGGCGCCCGGCTGCTTGAACACCACCAGCAGCACCGCCGGCTTGCCGTTGGACAGGCCGAAGTTGCGCAGGTCCTGCACGTCTTCGCGCACGTAACCGAGGTCGGCAATGTGGATCAGGTCGCCGTTACTGGCCTTGACCACCAGCGGCCCGTAATCGTTGCTGTCGAGCAACTGGTCATTCGCGCCAATGCCATACGAGCGATCGCCCACCGCCACATTGCCCTTGGGCAGGTTGGCGTTGGAGGCGCCGATGACCTGGCGCACCTGCTCCAGGCTCACGCCGTACTGGTTCAGCCGGTCCGGGTTCAGCTCAATGCGCACCGCCGGCAATGCGCCGCCGCCCACCGTGACGTCGCCGACGCCAGTGGTCTGCAACAGGCGTTGTTCGAGTACCGTCGAGGCGGCGTCATACATCTGCCCCGGCGTGGCGCTGTCGGAGGTCAGGCTGATGATCAGGATCGGCGAATCGGCCGGGTTGACCTTGCGGTAGGTCGGGTTGCCGGACAAGTCGCTGGGCAAGTTACTGCGCGCGGCGTTGATCGCCGCCTGCACGTCCCGCGCGGCGCCGTCGATGTCGCGGCTCAGATCAAACTGCATAGTGATGCGCGTCGAGCCGAGGCTGCTGGCGGAGGTCATTTGCGTGACCCCGGCGATCTGCCCGAACTGGCGCTCCAGCGGCGTGGCCACGGAGCTGGCGACGGTGGTCGGGTCGGCGCCAGGTAATGAGGCGCTGACGCTGATGGTGGGGAAATCCACTTCCGGCAACGGCGCCACCGGCAACAGGTTGAAGGCCAGCACACCAAACAACGCCAGCCCGGCCGCCAGCAGCGTGGTGGCAATCGGGCGATGGATAAACGGCGCGCTGAGGTTCATCGCATCATTCCAGCGCCACCGGGCGACGGCTGAAACGCTGCCCCAGGCCGTGCATGGCGAGGAAGATCACCGGCGTGGAAAACAGCGTGAGCAACTGACTGAGCAACAGCCCGCCGATAATCGCGATGCCCAGCGGGTGGCGCAGCTCCGAGCCGATGCCGGTGCCCAGCGCCAACGGCACCGCGCCGAACAGCGAGGCCATGCTGGTCATCAGGATCGGCCGAAAGCGCAGCTCCGCCGCCTGGCGAATCGCTTCCACCGGGCTCAAGCTGCCCTCGCGTAGAAGCTCCAGCGCGAAGTCGACCATCATGATGCCGTTTTTCATGACGATGCCGATCAGCAACACAATGCCGATCAGGCCGATGATGTCGAACTGCGTGCCCGTCACCAGCAACGCCAGCAACGCGCCGAGGGCCGCCGACAACAGGGTCGACAGGATGGTCACCGGGTGCACGAAGCTCTCGTACAGAATGCCCAGCATCAGGTACACCACCACAATCGCCGCCAACACCAGAAACACCTGGTTGGACAGCGATGCCTGGAACGTCGCCGCCGCACCTTCAAGATTGGCTTGCACCGACAACGGCAGGCCGACTTTGGCTTCAATGTCCTGCAGCCGCGTCACCGCTGCGCCCAGCGTCTGGCCGGGCGCGAGGTTGAACGACACGTCCGCATAGGGAAACTGCCCCAGGCGGTTGATGGTGACCGGCGAACGCACCACCTCCAGGGTCGCCATGCTCGACAGCGGCGCCACGCCACCGCCGGGAATGTCCACGTACAAACCGGTGAGCAAGTCCGGCAAATTGCGCGGCGGGTGGTCGGTGGCGATCACCACGTGGTACTGGTTGAGCTGGGTGTAAATGGTCGAGACCTGGCGCTGGCCAAACGCGTCGTAGAGCACATCGTCGATGGCCTGCGGGGTAATCCCCAGGCGCGAGGCGGTGGCGCGGTCGAAGGTCAGCTTGATCTGGTTGCCAAACTGCATGGCCTGGCTTTGCACGTCGGTGAACATCGGGTCTTGCTTGATCGCGGCGAGCAACTTGGTGGTCCACTGCTCCAGCTCATCCGGGTCGGTGGCTTGCAGGCCCAGGCGGTAACTGGTGGTGGACACCGTGGCGTCCAGGGTCAGGTCCTGCACCGAGTGCAGGTACAGGCGGATGCCGGCGTCGTCGGCATTCGCATCGGCCAGACGGCGGATCACTTCGGTGGCGCTGTCTCGCTCGCCACGGGCCTTAAGGTTGATCAGCAAGTTGCCCTGGTTGATGGTCGGGTTGGTCTGGTCGATACCGACGAACGACGACAGGCTTTGCACCGCCGGGTCCTTGAGGATACGTGCGGCCAGGCGTTGCTGTTCAACCTGCATCTGCTGGAACGAGATAGTCGGCGAGGCCTGGGAAATGCCCTGGATCAGGCCGGTGTCCTGATCGGGAAAAAAGCCCTTGGGCATGATCACCAAGGTGAACAAGGTCAGCGCGGCGGTGAGCACCACCGAGATCAGCGTCAAGGTGCGGTGCGCCAACACCCAATCCAGGCCGCGCACATAGTGGTTGTTGATGCGGTCGAAGAAGTCCGGGCGGCGCTCTTCATGCTTGGACTTGAGCATGCGCGCGCACATCATTGGCGTCAGCGTCAGTGAAATCACCGCCGAAATCACGATGGTCACCGCCACGGTCATGGCGAATTCGCGGAACAACCGCCCGACCACATCGCCCATGAACAGCAGCGGGATCATCACCGCAATCAGCGCGATGGACAGCGAGATAATGGTGAAGCCAATCTGCTCCGCGCCCTTGAGCGCCGCTTGCAACGGCGTGTCGCCGGCCTCCAGGTAGCGAGTGATGTTTTCGATCATGACGATGGCGTCATCGACCACAAAACCGATGGCGATGGTCAATGCCATCAACGTCAGGTTGTTCAGGGAAAAGCCCAGCGCGTAGGCCACCGCCAGGGTGCCGATCAGCGTCAGCGGGATGGTCACGGCCGGAATGATCGTGGCCGGGATATTGCGCAGGAAGATGAAGATCACGATCACCACCAGCAAAATCGCCAGCCCCAGCTCGTACTGCACATCGGTGACCGAGGCGCGGATGGTCTGGGTGCGGTCGGTGAGCACCGCGACCTTCAAGGTGCCCGGCAGGCTGGCGCGTAATTTGGGCAGCAGCTGCTGCACACGGTCGACCACTTCGATCACGTTGGCGCCGGGCTGGCGCTGGATATTCAGCACGATGGATGGCGTGTCATTGGTCCACGCCGCCTGGCGAGGGTTTTCCGCGCCCTGGGTGGAACTGGCGATCTGCGACAGGCGAATCGGCGCGCCATTTTTGTAGGCAATCACCAGGTCGCGGTATTCCTCGGCCGACTGCAGTTGGTCGTTGGCGCCAATGGAATAGGCCTGGAACTTGCCATCGATATTGCCCTTGGCCTGGTTGACGTTGGCCGTACCCAGCGAGGTGCGCAGGTCATCCAGGGACAGGCCGAGGCTGTTCAGCGCCGAGGTGTTGGCCTCGACCCGCACCGCCGGGCGCTGGCCGCCACTGATGGTGACCAGGCCGACGCCGGTGATCTGCGAGATTTTCTGTGCCAGGCGCGTGTCGGCCAGGTCTTCGACCTTGGTCAGCGGCAACATGTCGGAGGTCAACGACAGGGTCAGCACCGGCGCATCCGCCGGGTTGACCTTGCTGTACACCGGCGGGTACGGCAGGTTGGCCGGCAGGAAGGTGCCCGCCGCGTTGATCGCCGCCTGCACTTCCTGTTCGGCCACGTCCAGCGACAGCGACAAATCGAATTGCAGGGTCACCACCGAAGCGCCGTCCGAGCTGGTCGAGTTCATCGACTTGAGCCCCGGCATTTCGCCGAGCTGGCGCTCCAGCGGCGCGGTAATCGACGAGCTGACCACGTCCGGGCTGGCACCGGGGTATTGGGTGAACACCTGGATGGTCGGGTAATCCACCTCCGGCAGCGCCGACACCGACAGCAAGTGGTAACCCAACAGGCCGAGCAGCAACACCGCGACCATCATCAGCGTGGTGGCCACCGGGCGTTCGATAAAGGGCCGCGAAATATTCATGCTCGGCGGCTCCTCACTGGGCGACGACCTTCACCGCCGAGCCGTCGTCGAGCTTGTCGGCGCCTTCGGTGATCACCTGCTCACCGGCCTTGACGCCATTGTCGAGCACCGCCGAGACATCGCCGGTGGACGGGCCGGTCTTGATCGTGCGCAGGCTGGCCTTGTTGCCGTTGACCACAAACACGAAGTCGCCCTTGCTGCCGTGCTGGATCGCACGGGTCGGGACCACGGCGATCTGGCTCAAGGTGTCGGCCTTGAGCCGGGCGTTGACGAACTGATTGGGAAACAGCGCATTGCCCGAATCATCGAACTGCGCCTTGACCTTGATCGTGCCGGTGCTGGTGTCCACCTGGTTATCCAGCGCCAGCAGGCTGCCGGTGGCGAGCAACGATTGTTTGTTGCGGTCGTAGGCCAGCACCGTGACGCTGCCGCGCGCCAGGGCCTGGTTGATCGCCCCCAGGTCATCTTCGGGCACGGCGAACACCACGGTGGCCGGGTTCATCTGGGTGATGACCACGATGCCGGTGGTGCTGGCGGTGGTCACGTAGTTGCCGGGATCGACCAGGCGCAGACCGACCACGCCATCCACCGGGGAGGTGATGGTGCAGTAGCTCAATTGCACGTCGAGGTTTTGTACGTTGCCTTGGTCGGCGGCCACAGTGCCTTGTTGTTGCTGCACCAGCGAGGCCTGGGTATCAAGGGTTTGCTGGCTGGTGGAGCCGGCTTTGACCAGGTCGCGGTAACGGGCCAGGTCGCGCTGGGCATTGCTCAACACCGCCTGGTCATGCGCCAGGGTGCCCTTGGCCACGGCCAGTTGCGCCTTGAGCGCGCGGTCGTCGATACGGGCGATGACCTGGCCTTTGCTGACGTGCTGGCCTTCCTTGAATTCCACGCTGCTGAGGATGCCATCGACCTGGGTCACCACCGTGACACTGCGGGTGGGTGTGACGGTGCCGAGGGCGTCGATGTACACCGGCACATCCTGCAAGGCTACCGGCACTGCTGCTACCGGTTCGCCGGGGGACACGGGCTTGCCTTTATGGGCGCCGCCAAACAAATGCATGCCCAGGCCAATCAACAGCGCCACCACCAATAACGCGCCAACCACCCAGGCGAACGTACGTCGTCTGCTTTTCTCCACGGTTTCTCACTCGAACGCCGACTACAGGACTGAACGCCGGCCCAGATGGCCGCGTCCTTGCTCTGAACTCTAGCAGCGCGGCCAGCCTGTGCCTGTACTACCGTGAATACGTTCAGCATCAAGACAGATAAAGTCAGCTGCAACGCCCGGCGTACAAGGGCTGCGCCGGCATTCTTGAGCGCTGCGTCAAGCCGGTGCTACCATGCTCGACCGCCTGTCCTGGCAAGGAAAATCCTGGTTTATGAGCACCATTCGCGAGCGCAATAAAGAAATGATCCTGCGGGCGGCCAGCGAGGAGTTTGCCGACAAGGGCTTCGCCGCGACCAAAACCAGCGACATCGCCGCCAAGGCCGGGCTGCCCAAGCCCAACGTCTATTACTACTTCAAGTCCAAGGACAACCTCTACCGCGAGGTGCTCGAAAGCATTATCGAGCCGATCCTGGCGGCGTCCACGCCGTTCAATCCAGACGGCGAGCCCGCGGTGGTACTGAGCAATTACATCCGCTCCAAGATCCGCATCTCCCGCGACCTGCCGTTCGCCTCCAAGGTATTCGCCAGCGAAATCATGCACGGCGCACCGCACCTGAGCAGCCAGCAGGTCGAGCAACTGAACGCCCAGGCCAAGCACAACATCGACTGCATCCAGAGCTGGGTGGATCGCGGCCTGATCGCCGCCATTGACCCCCATCACCTGATGTTCAGCATCTGGGCGGCGACGCAGACCTATGCCGACTTTGATTGGCAGATATCGGCCGTGACCGGCAAGGCCAAGCTGGATGAGGCCGATTATGAAGCGGCGGCGCAGACAATTATTCGGTTGGTGCTTAAGGGGTGTGAGCCGGACTGAGAGACCGCAGTATGGCCATCGCAGGCAAGCCAGCTCCCACCTTTGGAACTGTGCCAGACACACGCTGTATGAACACCGCAAAGCCAATGTGGGAGCGGGCTTGCCCGCGATAGCGCCCTCCCCTACACATCCTGCCAAAAGCCTGTCAATCAACCCCTGCTTTCCACACCTAGCCTCTCAGAACACCATCTGAAAAGAGGCCATGGAATGCCTGATCTCCCCGCATCAAAACGACTGCGCATCGGTCGTTACAGCGAATCCAACCGAATTTACCTACTCACCACCAACACCCTTGATCGCGCGCCCATTTTCAAGGACTTCAAACTTGGCCGACTGGTTGTCCAACAATTCAGAATCGCCCAGAACCAAGGCTTGGCAACGTCGTTGGCATGGGTAGTCATGCCTGACCATTTCCACTGGCTTATCTCACTAGAGAAAGGTTCCCTTTGCGACTTGATGCGCCAGGTGAAATCCAAAAGCACTCGAGTCGTAAATGCAGTTGCCGGGCGTCAGGGACGTCTTTGGCAACCTGGATTTCACGATCATGCCGTGCGGCGCGAAGAAAGCCTGGAAGGTATAGCCCGCTACATTGTGGCCAACCCCCTGCGAGCAGGCCTGGTGAAGAAGTTTGGCGATTATCCGCTTTGGGATGCGATTTGGATTTGACTGAAGACCGAGTCGCCGCCATCGCGGGGCACCCCCCCCCCCCCACATGGCAGCC